>CAJOJJ010000016.1:2124-35884 GCA_905234925.1 uncultured Endomicrobiia bacterium | reverse complement strand
ATCAGCATATACTGTGTTTTTATCACCTACCTTTGCTGGAGCATCTATATTTACAGCCTCTTTCCTGTTTACTTCCCAAGCCATAGTTTCAGGGTTTATTTTTCCTGATACCGACTGTATCCAAAAATCAACTGCAAATTTAAACGGAGTAAATATTTTCGTCCTCTGTGTCTTATCGGCTAATACCAACTTTACCATTCCATTAGGGAAATATTTATTTAATAAGGCATCTATTTCCTTGTTACTTTCTCTCATTATCTCTAATCTTTCATTCAAATTAAATACCGACGATCCCAACGCTCCTTCCAACTGTATATAATTGCCTTTATTATTTACTATCAAATCCGGCGACATTATTGATGCATATTCTTCCGGGCTTAATATCGTCTGCAATTCACTTAAAAATGCATGGAATAATCCAGCATTTATTAATACCGTATTTGTATTAAACGGTACAGTCCCTTCATATTCACCAAAGCCCATCTCCGTAAACAATGTTGCATTTTCTTTATTTTTGCTGCTCTTTGCTTGTGCCAATTCCATTATACTTGCTACAAATTTTTTTACTGCATCCTTTGCAGCATTCTTTAATCCGACAATTCCGCCTTTTCTATCGATATCTTCTCTTGTTGCAACCAATACCACTATTCCTATATTCTCATCTATCATATATCCGGATACTTCCACCGGTGTTCCGCTGTTTACTGCATCCGAATTTGATATACATACTATCGCATTCTCTACCGCTCCAAGTTTTTCCGATAAAGTTTTTAACCAAACACCATGTCCGCCGGGAGCTTCTTTATCAAATGCCAAAGTAAATTTATCTTCTTCCATTCTTACCGACGGATAAGATGCCTGACTTATCATTGCCAACCTGGATATATCTTCATCTCCAAATATTTCAAGTATCTGTTCTCCTCTCCCGTTTATTGCTTCTCTGTTACTCTTTTTGTTATCACTTCTGGATGGCTGTCTATATAATTCTTCTACAATCTCTTCCGAAGTCGGACTTGTTAACATTACTACAGACACACTCTTGTATTGTTTTTTCTTCTCCAGTAATGATCCTAACTTTACATCTGTTATACTTAACAATTCCCATACCGGATTTTCTTCCGTTCCAACATTTACCCTAAAATATAAATCAGATCCTTTAGCACTTAATTGAGCTTCTTGTTTCGATATAGCTTCATCTTCGTCCAAAAAACTTAAGCTTAACAACACTTCCTGCATTTCTTCAGGACTCTTTACACCTTTCATCGCCTCATATACTTTCTTCGCTCTTAACCAATCTCTTCTTTCTACCGAAGAACCTATTCCACCGTTCATCTGAGCATCAACAAAAGACACTTTCTTCGCCGTATATCTATATCCTTTATTTGCCAATATTGAACTTAAACTTACTATTCCCATCTCATCCATCAACTCATATGATGTCTTTCCTGCTTTCTCTGCTATCGGAGGCAAGAAAAAGTTCTCACCTATATTTATTTCTCCTGCGGCTCCTGACCTCTGCTTCTCTACAAATTCTATTCTCTGATTTCTGAATATCGTTCTTGCTTCTTTATCCCAATACCACATACTCCCGTCACTCTTATATGAATGATCCTGCGTTACCGCCGACAATAGCAAATCCAATTTTTCTTTATACATCGGATCTTTCTTTATATCTATTCCGGCTTTATTTGCAGATTCTATCGCACTCTTCAATACTGCTCTGTTCGTTTCACTGTATTCAGCTTTTAAATTATCTAATGCTGTCTGCAAAGCATTAAATTCCATACCTAAATTAACTTTTTCAGAATACTCTCTTGCATGAATTTTAATATCGTCGGAAATTTGAATAATAATTTCGCCGTCAGCTTCCTTTGTTACATTTAATACGGGAATCTTAAAAAGTATATTATTGCTGCGATTTAAAATTTCCACCGTATTTCCGCTGACTTCTCTGATTTCCAACACACCTTCATATTCGGAATATTCCAAAGAATCTTCATCGGGATTTTCAACATTGAAACCGAAAATACTTTTCCCGACCAAGTTTTCCATTATTTCTATTCCGTTGGTTTTAGCTCTTGTCTGCATTGTTTCCCAGTTATATTTTACAGCCAAGTTATTATAAATATTATGAGCTATCTGGTCCATAACCCATACCGCAACGGAAACCAACAATAAATTCCCCAAATAAAGCGGATTACCTATAATAAAAGAAGCTGCAATCATGGATAAAACGTCAACAGCAGCTACTATAGCTCTTCCGAACTGCTGCTCTGTTGTTATAAAACCGCCATGACGTTGAGCAAAATCTTCGTTATCAGTAAGAGAAACAAACGGTTCCATTAACGAACCAATAGCTATTCCGACAACAGTATGTCTGAAAGGTTTCTTGGAAAAATCAAAACCTAAACCTTCCAAAAATTCCTGCATTCTATTTAATCTACCTATAGTTCCGGTCTCCTGCATTAAAGCCGGAGATTTTGGACCTAACTGATTTTCAAAAGCCTCTCTCAAATTGATATCTTCTATTTCACTTATTTCTCTTTCCGTTTTTGTTCTTAATGCACTTATATTTTCTACATCTTCGCCTATTCTTTGTTTTCTTACATTCTCTCTCTGTTTCTTTAAATATTCCTGCAAAGAAAGAAATGCTCTTGCTGTAATTTCCGTTTGCTGCTGATTTAATTTTTCATTTTCCGCAGCATTAACTTTTTCTCCGTCAGAAGAAACAGTCGTACCGTCGACAAAATTATACACAGAAAGGATAGCGCCGTCTTTGCCAAAAAATTCTATCATCGTATCGGAAACTTTTACATTTTCTATTTCTTCGACTTTAGGCACAATATTTTTTACTATCTCGGATACGGGCATATTTGCAAATTTCTCGGATACAACGGCATATTCTTCTCTGAACATATTCTCATACAATTTTTCACTGGTTAATGTCTCGTCGGTTACATTAGGAGTTATAACAAGATAATTTATTTTTTCTTCTTCAAAGAGTCTGCTCAAACCTCTGGTATGAAAACCGCCGGTTATTACTACATCTATTCCGTCTTTCTCTTTTTTTAATTCTTCTACCGCCTGAGAATTGTACATATCGGATGCTTTTATTATTACGGCATCTTTCTCTTCTGCAGGTTTTGTGCCGATAACATTTTCTATAAAATATCTGTTTCTTTCTACGTTATCGTTATAAAAATCATTAAACAAACCGAAATATTTTTCTATATCAATTATTCCGTCAACATCGACATATTTTACCCAAAAATTTTTAAACTTTGTTTCATTATTTTTAAAATATCTGTAATCATCTGCGGTTATTTTATTATTTAAATAATTTTCTATAAGCCTAAAATATTTTTTTAAGAACAAAACATCTTTTTCATAACCTGTTCTTGCAAAACTTGTCTCAATATCATTAATTAATTCTTCTTCCTGCTCGGCAAGAAGTATAGGATTTAATATTTCATTATATTGAATGTAGTCAAAGAATTTTACGGCTTCTTTATATTTCCCCAATATCTCTTTTTCTTCCGCAAGCTTCTTTATGGTTATATAAAATTCCGTTTCTGTTTCTTTATTATTTACTTTTTCTATCAAACTCTTATACTGTTGATAATTTAAAGTCTCTTTCAATTTATTTATTATTTCTGAAATCTGCTCATTGACTTTTCTAAAATTGATATCCTTTTGTCTGCCCATAATAAACATATATTTTGCAATTTGATCATAGTTTGACACGGATATTCCGGCTCTGTTTGCCGCTCTTATGATATGTGCAAAATATTTGTCAGCTTTAACTTCACCATTTTTGTTCTTTTCCTGAAGCTTATTTATTTTTTTATTTTCTATGGAATAATATTGTTCCGTTTTGGCATCAAGGATTGCTTTAATTTTTGGAAGATATTCCGCTATTTCATTTCTGTTATTATATATTTCGTATAATCTTTCAAAGTTTGTAAGATATACATCTTTATTTTCCAAACCTTTTATTATTGTAGGTCTGTTTGTCTGTACGGAAAAAAGTTCAGCCCCGGTAAGTTTACCCTTTGAAAGAAGAGTTTCTACAGCCTGTTCTTTTATTTTCTTATCGGAAATATTTGCAAGCCAGCTTGTATCAAGAGTACCGCTTGCCCCTTCAAGCCAAATATTCTTTACTCCGTATTTACTGTCCAATATTTTCAATATGCTGTTAATATTTTCCTGCGTCTGTCTGTGAGAGTGAAGATCCTGAATAGTTACAAGAACTCTTCCTTCGCCGTTGTACAGAGTTTCCGTCACTCTGCCGACGTTGAAAGGAATAATATTTGTGTTAATCTGTCCCTGCTGTACCATCATGGTCGGTATGACCGCAGACGGCATAGGTGCGGCACTTGCCAACGTACTAACACTTGTCAACACCAAACTGACTGTAATTAAAATACTCAAAAATTTTGTTACTACCACTTCTCTTACTTTTTTCTTTAACAGCATATTTACCTCCGTAAATAAAATCCGCCTTGTATTTTATTTATACAAGACGGACCAATTTATCTATATTTTTTTTGATAATAATATCTTCCGTATCTCCTCTTGCAAATATCATATTTCCTCTAAATAAAACAACAAACAACAAAAGAAATGATATTACAAAAAGAACATCTTTCTTATTATTAAAGTTATTTTGAAAATTTGTTAAAACTGCAGGCGACGGATTCTTAAAAAATTGAATTGAAGAAACGTCATCTTCCACAACCGCAGATTGGAAAAATTCTTTAGTATTATCTTTTTTGGATTTCTTACTTTTATTTGAAGCTTGCACAGGCACCGGCGTTCCTATACTGCTTGAAGTATTCGTTTTAAAAAAACTGCTTACTATTTTCATGGGAAGCAGAACTGCAATACTGCAATATTTTGTTATTGTATCTTTGGCATATCTGTTGGAAAGTTCAATATTTTCAGCGTTATTTATAAGAACAACGCTAAAAACATTTAATAATATCATGAAAGATATTATCAATGAAGCGGCTTTCTTGAATAATGGAATAAAAGGCTCGTTATTCATTATACAAAGATTTTAGCCCTTTTCCAAAAAAATGTCAATGGGAAAGTTGTGAAAAATTTGTAAAAAACTTTTTAAAGCTTTTATAATTTTTAACTAAAAAATTTTTTAAAAAAGCTGTCATTTTTCTGCACAGCGTCTTTCGGTACTTCCCCCATAGTTTTAGCAAACTCAAAAAGTGCTTTTTTCTGCTCGGAATTTAAACTTTTCGGAACGTTAACATTTACTTTAACGTATAAATCTCCTCTCATACCTCTTCTTCCAAGTTTAGGAAAACCCTGATCTCTTATTCTCAAAATCGTTCCCGGCTGTGTTCCTGAAGAAATTTTTACTTTTACGCTGCCGTCTAAGACGGGAACATCGTATTCCATACCGAGTGCAGCTTGTGCAAATGTAAGTTTTATTTCCGTGTGCAAATCATCGCCGTCTCTTACAAAACCTTCCTGTTTTTTCAAATGAATAACTACATATAAGTCACCCGGTTCTGCACCTTTAGGACCTGCATCGCCTGCTCCGGAAACTCTTAATGTACTGCCGTCGTTAACACCCTGAGGAATACGAACTTTCAAATTTTTGGAAGTTCTGACCGTACCTGTTCCGCGGCATGTAGGACAAGGATTTTCTATAATATGACCTTCGCCGTGACAGCGAGGGCATGTTTGTGCAAATGAAAAAAAGCCTTGTCTGATACTAACCTGTCCGGTGCCTCTGCACTGCGGGCAAGTTTTCGCACTTGTGCCTGCCTTTGCTCCCGTTCCGTGACAAGTTTCGCACGTATCTCTTCTTGTAACGTCTATTGAAACTTCTTTGCCGGTCATGGCATCAAGCATTGATATTTCCAAATCATATCTTAAATCTGCACCTTTTCTGTACTGCCTGCGACCGCCAGAAGACCTTCCTGCTCTTCCGCCGCCGAAAATATCGCCGAAGATATCGCCCATATTGCTGAAAATATCGCCCATATCGCCGAAACCGCCTGCACCTGCTCCGCCCATGCCGTTCATTCCCTCATGACCGAAAGCATCGTACTGCTGTTTTTTCTGCGGATTGGAAAGGACATCATAAGCCTCGTTGATTTCTTTAAATTTTTCTTCGGCTTCTTTATTGCCCGGATTTCTGTCGGGATGATATTTTATTGCCAAATGTCTGTAGGCTTTTTTTATTTCTTCCTCGGATGCCCCTTTCTGCACCCCAAGCACTTCATAAAAATCTTTTTTCATATATTCCTCTTTTGTAGCTGATAAGCTGAGCCGAATTTGCTTCGCAAATTCTCAGCTGATGAGCTGATAAGTTTATTGTAAAATTTTAAATTATATTTCAATTTTTTAATTAAATTTTTAAAATATAGTTGAAAATTTCATATATTTTAACATACTTAAGTATTATTTTATAATATTATTCATTTCTCTTTTCTAATTCTTTATACAAAAAAATAACTTCTTTATAAAAATCATCAACCACTGATATTATTCCTTTTGCAATTTCTTCATCATAGGTACAATCTGTAGCAAGTCTTTTCAATCTGTAATCGTCCCAATTTTCTAAATTGCCTAAAAGTAATTCTTTTCTATTTGCTGTTCTAATCATATTGTTAAAAGTAGAAGATTCTTCTATTTCTCCTTCATCTTTTAAATATCTTTTCATAATTGAAACAGCTAAGCTGTAAGTATATTCAAATCTTTGTATAACAGAATCTCTGACGAATAAATTATCTCTGTCTTTGTTATATTCGTCAATAGCAAGTTTAAAACTTATTATGGCTTTTTTGAAAGGAGTTAAATCCAAACTCATTTTTCCTCCGACCGTTTTTCAACAAACTCATTAAAAAACACTAAACGACAATTTATAATTAAAAATTGAACGGCAATGTATAATGTTTTTTTATCAGTTTATTATTAACATTTTTACTACGAGATACCGCATCAAGTGCAGTATGACAGGCTAACGACAAGATTGCTTCGTTGGCTTCGCCTGCCTCGCAATGACGACAAAGACAACAACTTCAAGGAACTTTATTAACATAGATTCCCGACAGAGACACTCGGGAATGACAGACGAGACGGCAATGTATAATTTATAATGTACAATGTACAATAAACGACAAACAGCAAAAAGAAAACATGTTAAAGCTGAAACGACAAATTAAAATTTATAGTTTACAATTTATAATTGAACGACACTCTTAAGGAAGAGATTTTCTTTTTTGAAGCACCTCAAAACTACAATTTATAATGTACAATGTAGAATGTATAATAAACGACAAACAGCAAAAAGGAAATATGTTCGAGTGCAGCCTGTAGCCGTCTATGAGCGAACAAATTTTGAGACAAAAAACTGATTAACGGCTAAAGTTTTTTCCCGTAGGGCTCGCTTTTTGTTCGAGTTTTTTCCGTCTTCTTTAGGTCGTTAGGAAAAAACGAGTTAAGCGTTGGTCTCAAAAATTGGAGCGAATGGCGATTGAGCAAACGAGAATATATTTCCTTTTTGCGTCAATTACCAGTGCGAAAAAAAGCAAAATCTTCTTCCGCTACTAAAGCAAACGAGAACATTGTTTCTCTTTTTGCGTCAACGACAAACGACGAAAAAAGGTAAATGAACTTTAACATAGATTCCGTGTCTGTCCGCATTGCGGACGCACGGAATGACAAAAATAAGATTATTATTACAAGTGGCAGGTATGGAAACCATTTTTGCAGTTTCCATACCTCCATACTTCTATATATCTATACCTCACAAAAAGTAAAAATTCTATTTTTACTTTTTGTCGTCAACTACTTCTGCGTCAACGACGTTATCGTTGTTGTTTCCTGCATTATTTGCCTGCTGTCCGGCATTCGCTCCTGCATTTGCACCTGCAGCACCTTGTGCCTGTTGCTGAGCCTGCTGAGCAGCTTTATAAACTTCTTCTGCCAATTTATGAGATGCAGTTGAGAGTTTTTCTTTCGCATCTTTAATCTTAGCTATATCTCCGCCTTTAATAGCTTCTTTGGTTTCGTTGATAGCCTGTTCGATTTTCAATTTCTCGTCTTGAGAAATCTTATCACCGTGCTCTTTTAAGCTCTTTTCTGTTGCATAAACCAAATTGTCGGCTTCGTTTTTAGCTTCGATTTCTTCTTTTTTCTTTTTATCATCTGCGGCATACTGTTCCGCTTCTTTAACATATTTATCAATATCGTCTTTAGAAAGTTTCGTCGAAGAAGTAATCTTGATAGACTGTTCTTTACCTGTTCCCAAATCCTTTGCGGATACATGCAAAATACCGCTGGCATCTATATCAAACGTAACTTCAATCTGAGGAACTCCTCTGGGGGCAGGCGGTATTCCGTCGAGCATAAATCTGCCCAAAGAAACATTGTCCTTTGCCATAGGTCTTTCACCCTGAAGAACGTGAATTTCAACTCCCGGTTGGTTATCCTGTGCCGTCGAGAAAACTTGAGATTTCTTAACAGGAATTGTCGTATTTCTGTCGATAATAGGAGTTCTGACATTACCTAATGTTTCAAGACCTAACGTTAAAGGTGTAACATCAAGCAAGAGAATATCTTTTACATCTCCGGTCAAAACGGCAGCCTGAACTGCAGCACCGTTGGAAACGCATTCCATCGGGTCAATTCCTCTTTCAACAATTTTGCCGACGTAATCTTCAACAAATTTCTGAACGATAGGCATTCTGGTAGGTCCGCCGACGAGAATAACTTTCGTCAAATCTTTGGATGTCAATTTTGCATCGTTGATAGCCTGGTCGATGGATGTTTTACATCTCTGAACGATAGGATCAACTAGATTTTCAAGAGTTGCTCTTGTAAGTTTCATCGTCAAATGTTTAGGACCTGTTGCATCTGCAGTGATGAAAGGCAAATTGATATCGGTTTCCAAAATATTGGAAAGTTCAATTTTTGCTTTTTCTGCTGCTTCCTGCAATCTCTGAACCGCCATTTTATCGTTTCTTAAATCTATACCGTTTTCTTTTTTGAAAGTTTCTGCGATATAATCTATAAGAGCTTTATCCATATCGGTTCCGCCAAGCTGTGTATCACCCGATGTTGACAATACTTCAAAAGTTCCTTCGCTTCCCATTTCCATTATCGTACAGTCAAGAGTTCCTCCGCCGAGATCAAAAACGAGAATTTTCTGTTCTTTGCCAACTTTATCAATACCGTAAGCAAGAGATGCTGCCGTAGGTTCGTTAACAAGTCTTACAACTTCCAAACCTGCAATTGCACCTGCATCTTTTGTTGCCTGTCTCTGATGGTCGTTAAAATATGCAGGAACGGTAATAACTGCTTTTTCAACAGTAGTTCCCAAATATGCTTCTGCATCTTTTTTAATTTTCTGCAAAATAAAACCTGACAACTGCTGAGGAGTAAACTCTTTGCCGTTAATTTTATATTTGTAGTCTTCTCCCATTTTTCTTTTAAATGCGGAAACTGTTCCTTCCGGATTTGTTACTGCCTGTCTTCTTGCAGGTTCTCCAACCAACAACTGACCATCTTTTGTAAATGCAACATAAGAAGGAAATGCTTTTCCTCCGAGTGTTGTTCCCTCTGCCGAAGGGATAAGAGTTACTTTACCGCCTTCCATTACTGCTGCTGCCGAATTCGATGTACCTAAGTCGATTCCGATAATTTTGCTCATTTCTTTTTCCTCCGAATTTATATTATTTTACTTACATTTTATTACTAAGTTATAATAACTCGTTTTTGCTATATTTTTCAGCTGATAAGCTGAGAACGAACTTTTCAAGTTCTTAGCTGAGAAGCTGATAAGTTTAAGGTAAAAATTCATAAATTGAATTTTTAATTATTTAAAGATCTTTTTAATTGAGACTTTTTTAATGCATTCAATTGCCTTGACAAATTTTCTATACATTTTCTTATACTAAGATAATCTTTCTCTTTAATAAATTTTAATTCAAAAGATAATATTATTTGATTTAATATTTCCATCAAACTGCCAAAAGATATTTCCGTAAATCTTGCCTGATCTTTTAAAGACTGTTTAGCTGAACCTTCTGCCAAATTTGAAGAGATTGAAACTGAAGCCCTTCTAATTTGAGAAACCATTCCAAATTTTTCTGTTTCAGGAAAACCTTCCGTTATATTCTAAATATTTTTTGCAAATTCTATTGAATATTTCCAAACTTCAAGTTTTTCAAAATTATATTTATATATCTCTTCCACTTTAAACTCCTCAGCTCTCTCAGCTTATCAGCTAATCAGCTTTCTCAGAAGATTTCGTCTTCTGAGAAACTTTCACTCTGGCGGGACGCATAAGTTTGCCGTGCATTTTATATCCGTTCTGATAAACCGCCAAAACCGTTCCCTCTTCTACTTCATCCGTCTCCACTTGATCCAATGCTTCACAAGTGTTGTGATCAAAAGGTTTATTTAAACAATCTATCTTTTCAACACCTTCTTCTTTCAACATCTTACTAAATTCGTTGTATATCATTTCAAGACCGATTTTAATACTTTTTAAATCTTGTCCTGCACGAACACTTACCATTGCCTGTTCGAAAACATCATATATACCAATATTTCTTTCCAATATTTTTGCTTTACCGAAATTTATGTATTCACTTTTTTCTTTTTCTATTCTGTTTCTAAGAGTTTGATATTCGGCAACACTTCTTAAATATTCAGCTTTATTTTCTTCAGCTTCTTTCTTTTTTTCTTCCAAAGACTGTTTCAAAATATCAAGCTCGGAAAGTTTTTCTTCACGGGCAGCATCTTCAACATTCTGTTCCGTTTCTTCAAATTTCTTTTCGGCTTCTTCTACTTTTTGCTCGGCAATTTTTTCTGCCTTTTCTTCTATTTTTTCTTTTTCATTTTCTTTACTCTTCATCTTCTTCATCTCCCATTTTTAATAAAAATCCGTTAACTATATTTGAAACAGAATTTACAAGAGCCATCATTTTGTCATAGTCCATTCTTTTTGGTCCTATTATACCAAGAACACCAACCATTTTATCGCCGTAAGAATATGACGTAGTTATCACGCTTAAATCTTTAAGTTCCGCCAATTCTTCCCCTCCGCCTATCTTCACATTTACTTTTTGTTCATTAAAATCTTTACCTATTATCTCTATAAGTCTGTCCTTATCTTCGTTTAATTTCATTAAACTTCTTGCAGATTCAAAATCCGTAAAATCCGGAACTGCCAAAACATTCGACGTTCCGTCCAAATAAATATCTTCATGAATACTCTCTATAACACTGCTTATCTGCTCAGCAAGAGAAACCATATCTTTTTGTTTGCTCTGATATTTTTCCACCTCAATTATTATTCTTCTTGACGCCTCTTCCAAAGAAAGACCTCTCAACTTGGAATTTAAAAATTTCTTTAATTCGTATAAATCTTCGCTGTCAACACTTAAATTAATCATTTTATGTTTTACTACACCGGTCTTTGTAAGAAGAATAACAAGAACCTGAGTCTTTGACACCTGCATAAGCTCTATATTTCTTATTTCGTTAGCTGCCGCTTTGGGCGAAGTAATAAAGCCCGTATAGTTTGAAAGTCCCGATAATATTTTTGAAGTCTGAGCCAAAAGACTTTCTATTTCTTTTGTTTTTTTCTCATATTCATTTTTTATTTTTTCTTCTTCCTCAACGGCAAGTCTCTGAAGTTCTACCAGAGAATTAACATACGCTTTGTAACCTTCATCCGTAGGTATTCTTCCTGCGGAAGTGTGCGGATGCGTTAAATATCCGTCCTTTTCAAGTTCTGCCATTAAATTTCTTAATGTAGCCGGAGACAAATTAAATTTGTATTTTTGCTCCAATACACTTGAGCCTACCGGTTTACCTGTTTTTATATACTCGTGAATAACGGCATATAAAACTCTTGATTTCCTTTCCTGTAAAAGACTTTTAGATATTTGTCTCATTTTAGCACTCCGAACTTATTAGCACTTAAATCTTTCAAGTGCTAATTATAACACAGTTTTATTTTTTTGTCAAGTGAAAAAAAGCAGAGTATTTTTTAGCTTAGAGTTGAGTGCTGAAAGCTGAGAGTTTAAGGTATTTTTATACCATAGATTCCCGACAGATACACTCGGGAATGACAGACGAGACGGCAACGGCTAACGGCAAATAATGTAAATGAACTTTAACATAGATTCCGTGTCTGTCCGTTCCGGACGCACGGAATGACAAACTATTCCGTTGTTGCTTTTTATTATACATTGTACATTAAAAAAATGCCTGTGGTATTTTTTATTGACTTTTTTTGTTCCATTTCCTATAATTTCATTTGCGAGAAGATTAAAAAAACTTAATAAAGGAGTTAGTGCTATGATAACTCGCTTTTATTTTTCCGGGAGAAATATGTCCGGGTTTGTTTTGTTTAACCCGTGATATTATTTTTTTTGTTTTTTATCGAAAATAAACATGTTATCAGACACCGCTCCTTTATAAAAAATACAAAAGGAGACATGCTATGAACTCTCTAATTGGAAGGAGAAAAGAGTGGAAAACTAAATTTCCACGAGCAGGTGACGTAAAACAAGTTTTAAAAATTTTTAAGTTTAAAGGAGGAAACGGCAAATGCCGAAAGTACGGTTTTGTGCCGATTCCGATTGTTCTTTAAATCACAAAATATGCTGTGACTTGTGACTATAAGTCTGTTATTTTATAAGGAGGCCGATTGGTATTATGACCAACGAAACAGATAATATAGACAGCATAGCACATACAAAATGGAACTGCAAATACCATGTGGTTTTCGGAGTAAAATATAAAAGAAAAGAAATGTACAACGAAAAAAAACGTGAAATAGGTGCGATACTGAGAAGACTATGTGAATGGAAAGGAGTACAGATTCTTGAAGCAGAAGTATGTCCTGACCATGTACATATGATGATAAAAATTCCTCCGAAATACAGTGTATCTTCATTTATGGGATACCTAAAAGGTAAAAGCAGCATAATGATACACGAGAGATGGCGACAAGAGAACCGCGACTTCAGAAAAAAAGAATTTTGGTGCAGGGGGTATTATGTTGATACCGTCGGGAAAGACACCAAAAAGATAGGCGAATACATCAGACAGCAGCTTGCTGCAGATAACTACTACGAGAATTCGCTGTTCAAACAGTGACACATAAAACGATAATTAATAATACTTCGAATGAATAGCGGTATTATGCGAGAAATGCCGTTATTTGAATAATGAGAAGGTAATTAATAGTCATAGCAAATATATATTGCATATATTAAGCTTGGAGGCGGGATGCTATGTAACCGTCTCTAAGCTTTTTTTATATCCGACGCTATAGCCTTTTTAAGTTCTTCCAAATTATTAAATTTCTGTTCAGGTCTGATAAATTTATTTATTAAGACGGTAAGTTGTTTGGATCGCCAGGTTCCCGAGAAATTAATAAGATGAACTTCTACGGAAAGATTATGTTTTTTTAATTTAACGGAAGGTCTGGTACCGATATTTAAAACACCTTTATATAATGTATAATTTTTGTCGATTACGCTGCATGAAAAAACGCCTCTCGGCAAAAGTTTATTTTTGTCGGTTTTTATATTTACCGTGGGAAAGCCCAACGTCCTGCCGATTCTGTCTCCGGTAATATGAGTACCTTCAATGCCGAAAGAACCGCCAAGCATTTTATTTACTTCTTTAATATTATTTTTTTCAAGTTCTTCTCTTATTAAGGAAGAAGAAACTATTTTATTATTTATTTTAACCGGCTTTACGACGGTAAGTTTTATGCCGTATTTTTTTATATTTTTTTTGAGCCATTCAATATTGCCTTTTCTATCCTTACCGAAAGTACAGTCATAGCCGACAACAAGATGAGAGGCATTTAATTCTTTTATTAAAAAATCTTCAAGGAATTTTTCCGCAGTTATTGATGTGATTTTTTTATTTACCGGAAGGACAAAAACGTCATCAATATCAAAAGGCAAAAAATATTTAATTTTTTCATTTATAGTCGTTAAAATCCCCGACACTTGTTTAACAGGCTTTTCAAAAACAAGAACGATACTCTTTAAATTTTCTTTTTGTGCCGTCCTAACAAGTTTTTTTAATATGGCTTGATGCCCTTTATGAACACCATCAAAAGTTCCGAGAGTAACTACAGATTTCATTTTACACATTAAACTTAAATTCTATAATATCGCCGTCTTTAACGACGTAATCTTTTCCTTCGCTTCTTAAAAGTCCTGCTTCTTTAACCGCCTTTTCATTACCCAGTTTAAACAAATCATCGTAAGCCATAACTTCAGCTCTGATAAAACCTTTTTCAAAGTCGGTATGAATGACACCTGCTGCCTGAGGAGCAAGGAAGCCTTTTTTTATTGTCCAAGCTCTTGATTCATCTTCGCCTGCAGTTAAAAATGTTATGAGTCCGAGCAAATTATAGCTTGCTTTAATCAATCTGTTTAGTCCCGGCTCTGCAAGCCCCAAATCTTTTAAAAAAGCTGCCTGATCTTCTCCGGAAAGTTCGGAAAGTTCTGCCTCGATTTTTGCACAGATAGGAATAGCCTGTGCATTTTCCTTTGCGGCTCTTTCTTGAACAGCCTGAACATATTTATTGTTCATATCCGGTAAATCTCCGTCGGAAACATTGCATGCATACAAAACGGGTTTTGCCGTTATTAAAAAGAAATTTCTCAGCAATTCTTTTTCATCTTCTTCTATTTCAAGAGTTCTTACGGGAAGACCTTTGTCAAGGTGAGCTTTTACTTTTTCCGCAAGTTCTTTTTCCGCAAGAATTTTTTTATCTCTTGATTTCGCATCTCTTTGCAACTTTTCCACTTTCTTATTAATTGCGTCAAGGTCGGCAAGCATAAGTTCCGTTTCAATAATATCAATATCTCTTATGGGGTCAATCTCTCCCATAACATGCGTAATATCGGAATTTTCGTAACAACGAACGACATGAACTATTGCAGATGTTTCTCTGATATGTGCCAAGAACTGATTTCCCAAACCTTCGCCTTTTGATGCACCTTTTACAAGCCCGGCAATATCGACAAATTCCACCATTGCGGGAATTTTTTTCTTTGATTTATAAAGATTTTCAAGAAAATCCAATCTGTTATCGGGAACAGCCACTACACCTACATTCGGTTCTATAGTGCAGAAAGGATAATTTGCACATTCCGCACCTGCTTTTGTTATTGCGTTAAATAATGTTGATTTACCGACGTTGGGAAGACCTACGATACCAAGTTTCATATAAACTCCTATATTGACCGAAATATTTTGGCTGCAACTTTATTAAAAACGGATTGCGGACCTAAGCCCGCAATAACAGACCTTTTATTGTATTTTTCGTTATTATAGCAAATTTGGGAATTTTTACAAAGAAAAAAAATAAGCAGAGTTTTTTGCTCTGTCTATTTCTCTATAAATTTTGTTTTTATTTATTCTTTAAATCTTTTATTTCTTTTAAAATTTCTTTACCTATTTTTATATTTTCTTCCAACAGTTTAATTATTTTTGTATCTTTATCCTCAAAAGAAACAGTATCTTCTTCTTTTATATTTCCGATAAAATAACCCATAGGCATATTAAAAAATGTTGAAAGATTCTTAACCGAAGAAAGAGAGGGATTCCGTTCCCCTTTCAGCCAATTACTGACGACGGATTGTGCAACTCCCACATTATCGGCAACATCCTGCTGATTTAAATTCTTTTCAAACATTATCTTTCTTAACTGTTCAGAAAAAAAATTATTCCCTTTCTTTCTTGTTTTCATATAAACTCCTTGAAAAATTCCGCTTGACTTTATATCTCTTTTGATATATAATATATCTAAAGATATAAAATATTTAAGCCGAGCGGGATGCGGCGTAGCGGCAACTCGGATAACAAGCGAAAACATAGCATTTGCTTTTACTAAAAAGATAACAATAATAGCGTTTCTATTATCTTCTCGGCTTATTATAGCAAATAAAAAATTTAATTAAAAGGAGAAAATTTATGAAAAGATTAAACAAGAAAAGACTCTGGATTGCCACGCCGACAAAGTCGGCTCGCAATGACGACGAAACGGCAACGACGAGATGCCCGACAAATACATTCGGGCATAACAAACAAGGAGCTTTTACCTTAGTAGAGTTGGTTATCACAATTGCAATCGTTATTATTTTGTCGGTAGTTTCTGTGCCTATTTATCAGGGATATACAAAAAAAGCAAAATGGGCAGAAGGATATGCTTTGATGGGAACAATTTTATCGGCAGAAAAAGTTTATTTTTCAGAAAATGGATTTTTTTATAAAGGAAAAGAAACCTCATATGACGAAATTTTAGGTATAGATGCCCGCGGAAACAAATATTTCACACTTTTTTTTGTATTCGGTTCAAATCCTAAAGGAAAAGAGACTTATTGTATGGATGCAGGGGCAACAATTCCGACTGATTTAAAGACAAAAAGCAATATGCAATGGCTGGGACTGCAATATAACATAACTTTAGGAGCAAAAATTTTTGAAACCAATGCTGCGTCTTGGGATTGGAATATGTACTAATTTATTTATATTATCCAAGACAACAAAAAAACAGCAAACTCATAAATTATGATTTTGCTGTTTTTTATATAAATTTTATTTAACTTGCGGACAGCATTGTTCTGATGTTTTCGATATCAACTTCCATATTTCTTTCAAACGCCGAAGTATCGACGTCAGCTGCCAATAAAGATTCCGCCAATCCTATCTCACCGGGTTTAAAATCAAATATTCCGCCGTTAAGTTTTTCTAAAATAACAACATCGTTATTTATTCTGTTCGACAATATTACACCGAGTACGTTGCTTCTTGCAAGAAAATCATATTTGCCGTCAACAACAAATACTGCCGAATTTCCTGTTCTTGACTGCAGATATACCGAAATTGACTCATTAAAATCCAAAGGATTACTTATACAAACAAACGGAGGTTCTCCTTCGGGCAATATTCCCGTTTCTACATAAATGCCGCATTTTATTTCCGTATCAATATAAATAATATCATCTTTTTCAAACTCCGTACCGTCATTTGCAGTATTCGTGGTAACGGCTCTTCTTTGAAAAACATAAATCTTTCCGTCTTTAAAGCCTGCTTCCACATCCACCGCATAAAAAGCATCCTTTTCCAATTCACGCAATACGTCCGTAAAACTTTTTATTTCTTCATAATTCAAAGTTCTTTCTTTAGAACCGTTATCAACTAAAACCGTCTCTATGCCCTTTTGCGTCNNNGGAATATTCCAAAACTTCTCCGGTCCGCATATTTACGGTTACCGTATCCGGAGACAACTTTCCGGAAACTATTCCTTCCCCCAGTCCGTATAAAGTTTCTATGGTGGTATTTCCGTATTTATCCCTTGAAAAAGCCACACATGATTTATCAACATCTATCATCGGCTGTATAAGCACGGCAGGGCTGACTATTTGACTGCTGTTTATCATATATTCTATACTCCTGTCCGAAAAGAAAGATTCCCAGCAGTACAATAAATTGTCAAATAATTCATCTCTTCCGACATTCAGCAAAGTTTCCCCCATACCCGCAAAAGCATTTTTTGCACTGTCCTCTCCGACACCCGACGAACGAACGGAATATTTCGTATCACCCAAAGTCTTTAAAACAATTTCATCAAGTTCTTTTCTCAAAGCATATGTTTCCGACAATTTATACTTCGATTCTTCAATAATATCAGTTATCATTTTTGCAAAGCTCTTTGCCAAGCGAAAATCATTATTTTTTACGGCATCAATAAAACACAGAAAAAGCATTGAAAAACTGTCTCCCTGCCCGACAGCATCAAAAAATTTTAAAAATACATTATGACTTATACCGACACCGTCCGGAACAATGACGTTTGTTTTTCCTTTTAATAATCTGCGTATTTTTGCAAGTTCAACTGTTTTGGAACCGAACTCAAAAACATCACTGTCGAGAATATTATCAAAACTTACCATTAGTTTATCCGACTGCCGTTGAGAATCACTCAAACGTCTTACTTTTCTTTCAATATTCTTTATAATTTCCGTCAGTTCGGTTTTCATATCCAATAAATCCTGTCTGTCTTCCGTTTCTGCAACAAACATTTCATAAACATTCGCTACTTGTATTATATTAAGCATTTCATTCATCTCTTGTTGTGTCGGATTTTCTTTAAGGCTCAATATTCTGCTTTCCCTTTCAATAACTTTCAGGAAAAACAACAAATTATCTTTTATTTGTTCGGCTATTTCAAAAACTTCTTCTCTTATAACATCCAATTCATACCTCTGCTTGGGTGATTTTATAAATTCCAACTTATCAATCAAACTTCTTACTACCGTATAAGCAATATTGGGATTATCTATGGTTTTTAAATTTTCTATAGCCTCGTTCATACTTATCACTTTATCCTGAATATACTCATCATTTAACTCCATAACTTTATCTTTTATTACTCGCGGCATATCTCTGCCGAACAACACATCTAAAATTTTCATCTTGCGGGTATCGCCTATTGTTTGAAAATATACATACTCAATAAGTTTCTCTATATCTTTATCTTTCATTTCCGAAATCAAAATTTTTTTTATTACCTCTGCACTGTCCGTATCCAGCGCATACTGGATAGAATCCAACAAATCCGAGTCAACATCGTCAAAAAGAAGAATATGACCGGTTTCTCCGTTTACCAAAACAACAGAACCTTCTTTCAATAAACCGTTCTTTTCTTCAACTTTCCTTATGCTTAAACCGTTGGAAGTAAACGGTTCGCCTAAAGAAGAATAGTATAAAACACCAAGTCCGTTATCTTTCCATGATGCACCGTTAATAATTACCGACGGAGTTTTATACTCTCTGGTGGTTATTGCGGCATGGCTCAATACCCCGCCGCCCGTAGTCAATACGGCTTTTGCGGTCTTAATCCTTTCCACGTCATCGGGTGTTGTATACGGAACTATCCATATACTGTCGGCATCAACTTTATTTCCGTCAAATGTTATACGCCCCGAAATATATGTGCCATTGCCGGGAGATGTAGGCAATCCGTTCATTTCGGGCGTATCTATAACCTGTACACGTCTGTGAAGAGAAGTGTTTATTCTTTCCTGTTCGGCTTTGCTTACCGGCTCTTGCCGCTGTATATCAAACCCCTCTCCCGTTAAAATTTCAAACAGCTCTTCAACGGAAACTTTTTTTCTTCCCGAAAGGGAGACATATTCGGCATCGGAATATTTCATTCTTTTGTTTATAGGATTGATAAGCCCTTTAACGGAAAGATAACTGCCGTTCTGCAGCTTTCTGTAACCGCTGACGGCAATCAAATCCCCTATGTAACCTATAGTTTTAAATTTAAAGTCGACACTCGGGACAAGATTTATTAACTTGCTCTTATTTATTGCATCCTCTTCATTTTCCGAAACAACTTCAGCCAAATAAGAGACTACGTCATAATCCTTGTTCCTTTTCAATAATCCGTTCTCATCAAAAACAATTCTTCCGACGGCAAAACTTCTTTCAATAACATTATTAAATATATAATCCAAAACATTTTGATCTATATTAAATCCGAAATCATCGGAGATATCATCGTTCAAATCCAAAGCTCTTAATATCCGTTTCAACCAATCCTTTTTCAGAGAAATTCTTTGCGGACGAGCCGTAATATCTCCGCCGGGCCATCCTGTTTTGCCGTTAGGTCCGTAGCCGAACCAAATATCTCCGCCCATAAATTTTTCAACCAATCTGTTGAAAATATTTTCGTAAGAATTGTAACCGTACCTTTCGGATAACTCATCCAAATCCCAATCAAGCATAACGGAATAACTGAACAAAGATACTACCTTAGCCGCAATATCGACAAAATCCATATTTCTATTGAATCCGTAATCCGCACTTAAGGTTGCTTTTAAACTGTATGCAACTTCGTTGCCTGAAGGTTGATTTATATCATTTTCCACCAAAAAGCCGAATTTTTCCAAAACCGTCGAGAAATATCTTATTCTTTCGGCATTTCCTTTTTTCTTTGAACTTTCATGATACGAAATGGTTATCGTTTTATCACTGTCGGCAAAATTCATAAAAATATCTACGCTGTGCGCAAACAACCTTGTAGTCCATACCAATAAATTGTCCATGCAAATAAAGTCGTTTATTTGATATTCATGACTTTCGGATACTTTTTGATACGGGAGATTCATTTGAGACAATCTTCCCATGAAATCAAGTATGTTCGGATTCAGCTTATTTTCCGACAAATCATAAATTTCTATTCCGGTTTCTTCAGAAATATTCTTGTCGGAATATTTAGGATTTTGATGGACGGCAACAACCGTCTTTATTGCTTTATCACCTATTTTTATAATATCCTTTACGGTCTCTTTAAAGTCTGCTATTGATGTTTGATGAACCGCATTTATAAGAGTATGTATTTCGGTTATTTCCGATATATGTTCGTCGTTCCATTGTTTTAATACCATATTACGTCTTATCATATCTTTTGTCAAAGTTGCCATAAAAAATATTTCCCCGTCGGCACTCTGATATATACTCAAATCATTTAAAATATTATTCAACGCAACCCGTGCGGCATTTCCGTGTTCGGGATTTATTAAAGTTAAAGCCTCTATCATTTTAGACAAAATTTTTATAAGTTCGTTAATATCTTTTTCGGAATTTTTTGACATAGACAAACCGTCAAGCAAAGATAACACAATATTGTTGTCATTAAGTATGGACTGCAGCGTGTTAAATTTATTTCTTATTACCACAACTTCCTTATTTTTTTTATTTGTTGTTCCGCTTACCGTATAAAGTATAGGAGGCTCCCGCAGGATGTCATCTTCAGAACCTAAAATATCTTTGGGCAAATATTTTAATAAATAAGAAAATCGGTACTGCCCTCTTAATTCCGAAACGAAAGATGCCGAAACGGGTTTTAAATAAAAAGGAATATCATTCTCCCTGCATAATTCGTTGAGTCTGCTTACATCAAAAAAATTATAATCCTGCAAAGAAATATAAAGTTCCGTTGAAGCCATATTAACAAGTGTCAATATGACATTTTTTCTTGTTTTTTCGTCGATATTTTTATCTTCACAAATCGGCAGCAGTTTTTTTATTACGGCGACAGCCAGCTTTTGTCCGTTTTCTTTTTTACCAAGCAAAGTATTACAAAAATGCGATAAATCAAAAATATCGCAGTTTTCCGCAAGCATTGCCGCACACTCGTCAACATCCGATATAAACTCATCTTTTGAAGGAACAGGAACATACACATTCGTCCGCTTTGATTTACGAACGGCATTAATATATATTAGGAGCGTTTTCTTATTTAGTCCCGGACCGTACACAACAGCGTCATCATTCCAAGAATTTCTGTAGGCAGGATCCTGTGCACCTTCATTTGCAAGCATATAGGAAAAAACAGTAATGTTTTTCGGATTTTTTTCGAAAAGTTTTTCAATTACTGTATAGAATGTTTTCTCTCTTAATTTATATTCGGAAGACGTTTCATCAAGAGTTTTTTTGGCAATCGGGGCATATACGTTAATGAGAACCTGACCGATAATACTTTTGCAAATATTAATCCCGAAATCTCTGATATCATCATCATCGGAATCATAAAACTTTCCTGAAATGTCCGCCAGTCCGTCAAGCAGTTTATAAAATTTGTCGTTTTCGGAATTTATATCATAAGAACTAATCAATATTTCTATCAAACTGTTCAACATATTATATACGTTTCTGGTACGGGTTTTCTTTTTTACTTTTGTAAAATTAACAAAAAACGGTAAAAAATAAGTTATTATATCTTCTTTGCGTTCGTCCTGTTTCAATATTATGTCCAACAATTCATTCAACAAAGTTTCAAGCAGAATACTGTTCCCGTCATTAATTCTCGTTGCCAATTCTTCCAAATTCAATAAAATTTCAGACATTTTATCTCTATCCTGCTCTCCCGGTATTACGGGCAAAACATTCTTTCTGAAATTTTCAATATTGTTCAGAAGACTTACGGAGAGAGCTTCATCCGTTTTTTCTCCGTCTGAAATTGTAAAATAATATTGTTTTAATGCATCGTAATCTTTTAAATTATTTTGAATATGATACGGGATATCTTCATCTTTGGAAATAATTTCTCTGCTTATCAACTTACTTATTGCGTAGGGAATAAAATGCGGATCCAATTTATATGTTTGTCCGATAAATTTTGAGACATCTCCCAAAATTATATATTTATCCCTGCTTTTATCTCCGTGCACAAACAGAGAATCAATAATATGATAGAAAAAAGAATTATTGGAATTATAAACGTCTTTAAGACCGATAAAGGGGATTAAAGCACAAAGCAAAAAATCGCTCATGTAAAAATTCCCCCAACTTTCTATACCGTTTTGCACGCAGAAAGCTTTAAGTTTGCCGTGAACCGCAGACATATCGTCATACTTAGCATCTTTGAGAGAATATTGAGGTTGATAATTATGCTTGTTGTTTTCCTTTACCAAATCAAGTAAAGCATCTATTTGTTCAACAACAATTTTATATCTTTCCACATCATTTTTCGATAAATTCGATAAAATTTTTATAATTTTATTTACTTTATCATCGCTAAAAATTTCAAGCAGCGACAATATTTCTATTACTCCGTCAATCATACTTTGTTCCACAACCGGAAGTTCTTTCATTTGCTCAATATCTTTGGCGACGTACAGTTTATACCAGTCATCCAAATTATTTTTATCGGAATTTTCTTCGGATTTACCGTTTATTACGGAAAGCATCTTTTCATTTTTGTTTCGGCTGAAAGCAATTAAATTATTTATGGAATGTATAACGGTTGTAACAACAGGTGCCAAAAATAAATGTTGAGGAAAAATGAAAGATATCAGCAGATATATCCAAGTTAAATACGATGCCTTAGGAACAAGGTCTTTCCATTCTCTGCGTTCAGCATTTTTGGTAATTTTGTCATATAACCCGTGAGCAGCGGAAAAAGCAATGATTCCGGTAAAAGATGTTGCCGCAATAGAAATTAACGGAAATGTTCCCGCAAGCGCAAAATTCGCAAACAAGATAAACGGTACTGCTCTAAAAATAAGCTCTTCCAATACAGGAGCAATAAAAACATAATAAATAAATTTAAATATGTCATTTGTATTTTTAAAAAGATTTTTGGCTATTACCAAAAATTGAATTTTGGGAAAAACTCTTGTTACTAAATAATCTTTATCTCCCGTAGAAGAAACAAAACCGCCCTTTAACGTGAAAGAAGTTTTTATTTTCGACAGTTCGTTTGCCTTATTTATCTCGTAAATTTTTTCGTTCAGCCGTCTTAAAAGTTCAGACAATTTTTCTTTTGCCTGAGGAGTATCCTGCAAAAGGCTTTCATCAAAAATTCTTCCTATAGTCATATGCACAATTTTAGGAGTTTTGTAATTCGGGTCAAGATTTTCAAAATCTTTACGCAGGTTCAACATTTGCGCTATCAAATCTCTGTCCGTAATTTCATAAATCAAAACACCGTCGGGCATAAGTTTTAATGTGCCTGCGAGAGATGTTTTTATACTCGGTAAAATTGAACCCAATTTCAAGGTTGCCGCAAAAATGGAATGAGTTTTGTCTGATTTAAGGAAGGACTCTTCCATTTGTTGCGGCGTTGCACCTGACGATTCATAGCCCACCGTCATGTGCAGTTGTTTATAAGGCATTAAGGAAATAAAATCTCCCGATATTTCTTTCAAAGGTTTAAGAAGATATTTAAATAATTTTTTCCTTGCGGACGCTGACGGTTCAAGTTCAATTGAGGGAGCAGCATATTTACTTTTTTTTATTCTTCTTACCATACTCAAAGTTTTTTCCGTATCGATATTTGCATATTCTTTAATTTCGCCGTTAGAGTAAATATAGTTTATTGTACTCTGTGTGCCCTTGTTGGCTTTATCTATGTACTTAACAAAAAATTCAATATTACCGGTTTTAATCTCCGAAGATAAAATCTTCCAATCCAAAATCTCAACATTACCGAAAAACTCATTCTGCTTATCTATAATTTTTTCGGACATAATTTTATAAATTTCGTTTCGTAAATCCTCTTCAGAATAATTTTCAAAAACACCGCTTTGTATAACACTAAAGAAACTTTCCGCAACTTTTCTAAAACTGACATTTAAAGGTTCTTGTGTCAAAGGTTCTATATTTATGGTGTTTCTAAGTACCGTGGAATAGTGCAAAATATTATCGGTATAAAGCTTTCTCGCCGACTCAACGGGTTCGGTTACTTTCGGAGTGATTATTGCATAAGATATTTTTTTGTTCTGAAATATTTTTTCCAAACCTCCAGTATGGAAACCTCCGGTAACTACGAGGGTAATTTTTTTAGCGTTATTAAAACTGCGAGATTCCGCATCAAAGTGCGGGATGACACCGCTGTGCGATTGAACGGCAGAACGGCTCCGGATTGCCGCTCTCGCTGAAGTCTCACCGGCAATGACGGACGGGAGCAGAATGTCAGCGAAGACGGAATCTCTCAGAATATTATTTTTGTGGTATTTCGATAAAAGGTCATAATATTTATCCAGTTCTTTTACGGTTTCGCTCGGCAAATATGATGTCCATACGATTTTAAATTTGTTATAATCCGCTTCAAAATTATAATATTCGCCGGCAGAAATTTCCGCAGTAAAATATTTCTTTATTACGGGAAGAAATTCCGCCAAGAACATTACTTCTTTTTCGTATTTCGTTCTTCCGGCTTTTACGTAAAGTTCATTTATAAAATTTTCTTTTTCTTTGACCAGTTCTACGGGATTAATCTTGCCGTTAACTTCCAAATAAGCGAAAAGTTCTTCCAAATTTTTTAATTTTAATTTTTTTGTTATCTCAAATTCGTTATTAAGCTTTATCAAATCATTGGATATATTTTCAAAATCGCCAAAATTATTGCTCTTATTCATAAGCTTGGAATAATCTTTATAATTAAGGCAGTTTCTCAACTCTGACACAAACTTGGCAAATTCGCTTGCAGTTTTTTTCTTATTAATATCGCTCATTTTGTCAAGCAGAGAAATATAAAGTGAAAGGTTTGTATATTTTGCAATAGAAACTTTTAATTCATCTGCAATTGATATAATATTTTTATAAAATTTGCTGATTTTTATTTTTTTATCGTCATATAAAGAAATCAGTTTTTGAATTTTTCTTGCCTGCGGGCTTGCATAATCTTTCCTGACGGAATCTATTTGAAGCTGTATATTTCTGCAGACAGCTTCAATTTCGGGAGAAAGATTTATTATTTCTCCCAAAAGTTTAATATTCTCTTTATATAATTTTTCATTTTCTATACCTGCAATAAAATTCTTTTTATTTTTTACCGCAGAGTAATATTCCGTTCCGCTCAAATTTCCGGAATTTATAAGATTTTCTACAATTTTCGAACCGATTTTATTATTATTAAGTTCCGAAAGCCAGGAAGTATTAACCGTGTCAAAAGCGCCCTCTAAATATACTTTATTAAGTCCGTATTTTGAATCAAGATATTCCAATATTGAAAATATTTTCTTTTGAGTTTCCGCATGGCAGTGTAAATCCTGAATATTTATGATAATATCACTATCGTCATCGAAAATTTTTGATGAAGTTATCTTTCCAAGAGAGGATGGAATAAACGGTTGAATATTTGAAAATTCATGCGGAGAAACAGAAACAGAAGAAAAGGAGCGGGCATAAAGAAAATCACTCATAACGCCCGTAAATAAAAATGATATTACAGTGAAAACAGAAACAACCTTTTTTAGCATAAAAATACCTTAATATAAGTATAATCTAAAAAAGAAATAATATCAATATCTTTTCAACAATTAATATTATATAAATTTGGTACCCAAAAAGGTATTTTTATTTGTAAAATTTTTGAAAAAAGCAAAACTACAATTTATAATTAATGACAGATAAAAAGACAGCGACAAAAAAACACAAAGGAAAGGCAGGGGAATTGCCACGTTATCCCCATGCCTTATTATGATACTCTTTACGCCCTAAAAGTTGATTTAGAATTATAAATCGTGTGCATTAACAACATCTTCTAATGTAGAACCGCTTGTTATATCATACGATAATTTTATTGCCGGTTTTATCTTTCCATTTGTTAACTCCGTCGGAAGTGCTACATATGCACTAAAAGAGTATTTCCCAGCATTACTTGCAAAATCCCACCAAAACCAAGAAAAATATTTATTTCCTCTTGCATCAATACCCAAAACTGTATCATTATTTGTATAAGTACCAGTTCCACCGCTTGATTGATGATCATCCAAGAAATTACCGTACTCTGAAAAATATGCTTTCTGTGCAGAAAGAATTGTTCCAAGCAAAGCATATCCTTCAGCCATTTTTGACTTATCAACATATCCACGATAAATCGGCACAGAAATTACTGATAAAATAATAACAATAGCAATTGTGATAACCAACTCTACTAAGGTAAAACCATTTTTATCCATAAACTCCTCCTTGATTGTCATTCCCGCATCGCCGTTGGGCGGGAATCTATGTTAATTAAATTCCTTTTTTCTTCTATTCTTTAATCTTCAAAAAATTTGCTGTCAGCAAATTTTTATGCTATAATGAGCCGAGAGATAGAATGCTATAAATATATTTATCTTCTAATTTCAACTAAAAAGTTTATTTTTAGTTGTTTTTTACGAACCAATGCTATGTTTAGTCCGCTCGGCTTTGTGTATCAGCTTAAAATTTCAAATATTTTATATGGCTCTATTATAGAACATTTTGGCTCTAAAGTCAAGTTTTTTATTATTTTATTGAGAGGAATTTTATGAAAGATAAAAGTTTTTTCTGTAAACAAATAAAAAAGATTATGCTTGAAAAGAATTTTACCCAACAGGATTTGGCAGACAAACTGGGCATTACTCAAACTGTTGTAAGCCGCTGGGTGAGGGGAGCAAGAAACCCGAGCTTAAATACCATAAAAAAAATAGCAAAAATATTTAATATTCCTTTAAATTATTTTCTCGAAGATTATGATGATACAAAAAATAAAGAAAAGAAAAGTCTTTCATTTGAAAAGATACTGAAAAAACACGAGGAAGAAATACAATTTTTGAAAGATAAAATTAAAGTATTGGAAAAGAAACTTAAAAGAAAAGAGGAGTTTAATTAACATAGATTCCAGATTACGAATTTCGGGAATGACAAAAAAAAAGAAAAATATGAATGTAAGGACACAGAAAAAACAGCCAAAGTTTGTGACGAAATTAAGAAACTCGCAAACGCAGTGTACATATCCGTAAGGGATACATAAGTTTGCGAGTTTCAATATTGTAGTACAAAATTTGCTGTTTTTTTGTTAGAAAATGTGACTTTATTTAAATATATAGAATTTACTTTTCAAAAGTAAATTCTATATTGTTTATTCGGACGGTGTCGCCGGGTTTACAACCCTTTTCTTCCAATGCCAGTTCCACACCAAGCTTTTTCAGAATATTCTGAAATCTTCTCAATGCTTCATCCTCATTAAACTTTGTCATTTCGGCAAGTGTTTCCACTTTCTTACCGGAAACAACAAAAACACCGTCATCGTCAACACTGATTTTAAAATCCGGTTCGTAAATATATTTTTTTACCGGGATTGATTCAAACTCCTCTTCTTTTACGGGGAGTTCGGTAAGTTTTAATATCTCGGCAAGAAGTTTATCTATGCCGTCTTTTGACATATTGGATATTGCAAATATTTTTTTATTTTTAACTTTCTTCTTAAAGTTCTTTACATTTTCCAAAGCCTGTCCGCCTGCATCAATTTTGTTTAATGCAATAAGCATATGCTTTTTGGAAAGATATTTAGAATATTTTTTCAATTCATTATTTAAAACTTTGTAAACTTCATAGGGATCCTGCCCGTCAAAACCGCTGACATCTATCATATATAATAAAACTTTAGTTCTTTTGATATGCCTTAAAAATTCAAGACCTAACCCTTTACCTGAGCTTGCACCCTCGATAATTCCGGGAATATCGGCAATAACTATCTGTTTATCATCGAGAGAAACTACACCCAAATTCGGTTCCAATGTGGTAAAAGGATAATCGGCAATTTTAGGACGTGCGGAACTTACTACGGATAAGAAAGTTGATTTACCCGCATTGGGAAAACCTACCAAACCGACATCTGCAATAAGACGAAGCTCCAAATCAATCTCTGCAGTTTCGCCCGGTTCGCCTTTTTCGGCAATACGGGGAACTGTATGTCTGTGCGTTTTAAATGCGGAATTTCCCCTGCCGCCTCTGCCGCCTTTAGCAACAAGAACTTTCTGCCCGTCTTCTTTTAAATCGGCAAACAAATCTCCGTTCTTATAAATAAGGGTACCTACCGGAACTTCTATAATTAAATCTTTACCGTATTTCCCGTACTTATTTGAGCCTTCGCCTTTGTTACCGTTATCGGCAAAAAATTTCGGTCTGTAAGATAAGTCAAGAAGAGTTGCCTTTTTAGTATCGGCAACAATAAAAACATCTCCGCCTTTTCCGCCGTTACCGCCGTCCGGACCGCCGAGAGGAACATACTTTTCTCTTCTAAAAGAAATACAGCCGTCGCCACCGCGTCCGGCTGTAATAAAAATTTTAGCTTTATCTATGAACATTGTTTACCTAAAATTAGTTTGCGGAAGGTTCAACGTTAACAAAACATCTGTCGCCTGCTCTTCTGACAAACTTTACGGTTCCTGCAACTTTTGCAAAAAGAGTATTATCTTTTCCCATACCTACATTCAAACCGGGATGGAACTTTGTTCCTCTCTGTCTTACAATTATTGCACCTGCCTGCGCAAGCTGATCACCGTATATTTTTACGCCTAATCTTTTACCTTGTGAATCTCTGCCGTTGCTGGTAGAGCCTTGTCCTTTTACATGTGCCATTTTCTTCTCCTAAAACTTTTAAGCCTTAATATCTGTTACTTCTACTTCGGTTACATACTGTCTGTGTCCCTGCATTTTCTTATAACCTTTTTTAGGTCTCTTTTTAAAAACAAGAACTTTCGGCAGTCTTTTCTGCGCAATAACTTTTGCCGTTACGGTTGCACCTTCAACTGTCGGCTTACCTACTTTAACATTATCACCGTCAGCTACCATTAAGACTTGATCCAAAACTACTTCATTTCCTTCTTGGGCTTCGTCGAGTTTTTCTATAACAACATTCAAACCCTTTTCCACTTTATACTGTTTTCCGCCCGTCATTACGATTGCATACATTTCATTAACTCCTATAGACACTTCAAATTGCGTCATTAATAATCTGTGTAGTTTACAAAAATATTAAAAAGATGTCAAGAAAAATTGTGAAACAATTTTTCTGCTGAAAAGTTGAAGAGCTGATAAGCTGAGATGTTTTCGGTATTTTCATAAGCTTTAAGCTCGTCGTTGCTAATCTTTCAATCTTCTAATTGAGATTTCGCCGGATTCAAGTACTGCCGTTTTTCCGTCAGACAATTTAACAATTAAATTGCCTTTATCATTTATATCCGCCGCTTTTGCCGTGATTACGGTATCGTCCGACAAAAATTTTATTTCCTTATTTAAAACTAAAGATAAATTTTTATACTCTTCAATTATTTGCTTATCATAAATATTTTCGGCTAAAGAAAATAAATTATTTAAAATCTCTGCAGCAAAAACATTTCTTGAAATATTTTCATTGCTGACACAGCCGGCTTTTTCCCTAAGCTCTTCAGGGAAAAAATTTGTTTTCAAGTTTACGCCTATACCTGCCACAACGGCATCCGCCGTTTTGGTCTCAAAGCTGCTCACGGCTTCGGTAAGTATTCCGCAGACCTTTTTCCCGTTTATATAAATATCGTTAATCCATTTTATTTGAGGCTTGGCTTTAGTAAGTTTTTTTACGGCTCTGCAAACTGCCAGTGCGGAAATGATTGTAACTAAAGAAATATCCTGCAGCTTTAACGGCATTTTTATTATTGTACTTAAATATATTCCCGTAGACTTAGGCGAAAAAAAACTTCTTCCGAATCTGCCTTTGCCGTCGGTCTGCTCATCGGCAATTAAAGTTGTACCGTTATCAAAAAGATTTTCCGCAATTAATTTTTTGGCTTGTTTGTTGGTAGAGTCGGTAACTTTAAAAATTTTTATATCAAAATTTTTATATTTCGAAAGAAGATTATTTTTTATCTCTATATCGGATAAAATATTGTTTGCCGAAGATAATTTATATCCGTTATTTCGTACGGATTCTATTTTATAACCGTCGTCTTTCAATGTTTTTATTGCTTTCCAAACTGCCGTTCTTGAAATATTTAATTGTTCGGCAATTTCCTGCCCGGAAACAAACACTTCTTTATTTTTGTTAAGTATTTCCAAAAGCTTATTTTTCGTAGTCATAAGTATTTTTATAACATAGATTCCTGACAGAAACATTCGGGAATGACAGACAAAAGGCAAGATTGCTTCGTTGGCTTCGCCTGCCTAGCAATGACGACATTATTGTTCGTAGTTCATTGTACATTTTAGAAAATTCACTTAAGTGAATTTTCTAAGCGGTTCATACCTTCAACGATATTTTCCATTGAAGTTGCGTAAGATAATCTCATATATCCGTCAGCTCCGAAGGCGGAACCGGGAACAACGGCTATTCTTGCTTCGTCCAATAAATAATCTGCCAACTCGCTGTCGGTATTAATCTTTTTTCCGTTATAAGTTTTATTTAACAATTCGGAAATATTCGGGAAAACATAAAAAGCACCCTCAGGCTTTAAACACGTTATTCCTTTAATATTGTTTAATCTTTCAACAATATAGTTTCTTCTTTTTTCAAATTCTTTTCTCATTACTTCCAAGCATTCTTTAGGTCCGTTTAATGCTTCCGTAGCTGCCTTTAAAGAAATTGAAGACGGACAGGATGTTGACTGGCTCTGAATTTTGGTCATGGCTTTTATTATTTCGGCAGGCCCTGCCGTGTAGCCTATTCTCCAGCCTGTCATTGCGAATGCTTTCGATACTCCGTTTACTACAACTGTATTTTTCTTTATCTCGTCGGAAACTTGCGCTATTGAATAAAATTTAAAATTATCATAAACCAATTTTTCATACATTTCGTCGGATATTATTAAAACATTATTCTTAACACAGACGTCTGCTATTTCTTTTAACTCTTCCAGCGTATAGGTGTTTCCTGTAGGGTTTGATGGAGAATTTAAAATAAATGCTTTTGTTTTTTCGGTTATTGCTTTTTCTATTGCTTCCGGTTTTACTTTAAAATGTTCTTTGTCGCTTGTATGAATAAAAACCGGTTTGGCTCCAGCCAATATTGCCATATCCGGATAAGATACCCAGTAAGGAGCGGGAATTATTACCTCGTCGCCGTCGTTAAGTATGGATTGAAAAAGATTATACAAAGAATGTTTTCCGCCGCAGGAAACGATAATTTCTTCTTTGGTATATTCAAGATTATTATCTTCTTTAAGTTTTTTAACTATTGCATTTTTAAGATCTAAAGTTCCCGCAACAGGACAGTATTTTGTAAAACCTTTATTTATTGCGTCTATCGCATAGTCTTTAATATTTTGCGGAGTATCAAAATCCGGTTCGCCTGTTCCGAAACTGATAATGTCTATTCCCTGCGCTTTTAATGTTTTGGCTTTTAAGTCTATCGCTAATGTCGGCGACGGTTTAATATTTTGCACTCTCTTTGAAATAATCATTTTTTCTTCCTCTGTGTATAAATTTATTTTGAAAGATTATACAATATAAATTAAAAAATCGCAAGGCGATTTTTTAGCTGTTATTGGCGACTTCCGCTAAAAATTTGTGCATTTCGACAAGAGCTAATGTATCCTGTTTACAATATTCCAAAAGATTTTTTTTAGTTTCTTTAATTTTTTCCTCGTTATACAAGCCCATTGCCATATAAGCAAACGCCGAAAGAGCAATATCTCCCTCGCCGATTTTAAAACTGTCATAATTCATTTCAGGTATCATAATCGGTAAAACTTTTTTTATTGATGTTCTTCCGTGGAAACGCCTGTCATAATAATTATTCCTTAAAATCTCTTCAAAATCCACAATTCTTGCGGCAATCAGCTGTAACTGCGGCAGCAAATCGGGATACATATCTCCCAGCTTAAGAATAATATTTTTTTCAAAAGACGAATATGTTATTATGCTTCCCGTATCGCCGAAAATATCTATAAGATTTTGTGCTATTATTCCGCGGCAGTCTTGTTTGTGGTCGGCTATATATTCAAAATGGTTTATTATGTGGTCAACGGCATCACATTTATGTATGGAATACTGCGTTATTACCTGTGAATGAGGGGCAACATTTTTATAGAGAGGATATATCGTCATAACGGCTTCAAAATCCAAATAATAGACGGGAAAAACTATCTTTGCCAATTCATTTTTCAGTTCGGGATTGATAAAAATTTTATCGTTAAGGACGCAGTCCTTTACTATTTTCTGAAGAGGTTTAAGTTCCGTATCTTCCGGAATATCTTTAACCTGCCATATCTTCTGACCGGCAAGCTTATCAAAAATTGTCTGCGATAACCTGGGGATATCAAAAAGATGATACTCTATATCTTTACCTGTACAATTCTCAAACAAAGCACAATTTTTGCACATAAGTTTAAGATTTTTTTCTTTCGGCTCTTCACTGAGAACAACATCTTTTGAATAAGACAACAGTTCGGCAAACTCTCCTGCTTTTACATCCGTTTCTTCCGTACAATCTATTTGAGAAAAAAGCTGTTCCGCAGGCATACCCAAACGAAAATCTTTCGAGAGAAGAAACATTACCGTTTTTGTGATTGACGGAACACTTTTGGAAGCGATAAGTTTTTCATATGCCATATCGGAAATATATTTTTTTTTGCCTTTTCCGCCGGCTTTTATATCTATCATACTCCATGTACCGTCTTCATTTCTGGAAAGTATATCCGCTTTAGCTATAAACCCGTCGTATTCAAAAAGCGGATCAAAAATAGTTTTGATATTTTTATCTTCTATGAGTTCTTTTGTTTTTTTTACCGCATCATGAAAACCGCAGGAAACCCATACGCCGTCTTTGAACATAATTCTCGCCATTGAACGGACATTTTGAGATTCCATTATCAGAAATTCATTGCTTAGTGTGGTATTTTTGGGAACAAGACCTCTGTATAAATGCCATGCATATACGGGGCAGTCTAATGATTTTAGAAAGACATTTTTGTTTATAGGTTTCATAAAAAAAATTGCCTTGCAATTTTTTTAGGTTATCAGGTTATTAGGTTATTAGGTCATAAGTTTAACGAAAAACTACAAAAACTAATAACCTGATAACCCTATAAGCTCATAACCTGTCGTTTATTGTACATTATACATTATACATTGTACATTGTAAATTGTCGTCAAGTTGTTTCTTCTTTTCTTCCAAAGATTCAACGACGCTGTAAGGAACTTTAATTTTTCCCATAAGCGGAGTTTCTTTCCCGTAGGCACCGTGACAATCCGAACCGCCCGTAGCAATAAGATTTAATTCATCCGCTATGTTTAAAAACTTTTTTACGACGTTGGCAGGGTGACTTTTGTGCCATGCTTCTATACCCATAAGCCCGTCGTTGATAAGCCCCTTGAAAATATTTTTATTGCTGTAATGCCCATAGTAAGGATGTGCAAGGACAGGAATACCGCCGGCTTTTAATATTAAATTTATTGCATCTTTGGGCGATATATAATGTTTGGGGAAATAGGCGGGTTTATCAAG
>CAJOJJ010000016.1:0-2114 GCA_905234925.1 uncultured Endomicrobiia bacterium | reverse complement strand
GAAAAGCTTCGGATACACAGGAAACATATTTTCCCTCAACGAGAGCTTTTGCGAAATGAAGCCTGCCGATATTTTTTCCGCCTGTATTTTCAACTAAACCGTCGGGAGAAAGCTCTATGCCGAGAGCATTTAATGCTTCAAAAATGTCCTTTGCTCTTTTCTGTCTTGCTTTTTTGAATATTGCCAAAGCTTCATTAAAACTTTTTGACTTATGGTTGACATAATAGCCGAGTATGTGCATTTCCGTCCTTGCGGCATTGTCAAGCTCTGCCGAAAGCTCTATCCCGGGGATAACTTCAACTCCGTATTTCTTACCCGCATCAAGTGCTTCCTGCACGCCGTCAACCGTATCGTGATCCGTTATGCTGATTGCGGACAACCCCATTTTTGAGGCATAAGCAACAGCTTCAGACGGTGTAAAAACACCGTCTGAGCAGCATGTATGAATATGTAAATCTACAAAAAATTCTTTCTGAGACATCTGTTACAACAACTCCGATGACAACGCTGCAAGTACGCTTCTTTCGCTCTTGGAGAACAACAAATGTCCGAAGACCGACTGACCTTTAAACCTGTCTACCAAATATGTTAAACCGTTAGATGAAGCATCCAAATAGGGGTTATCTATTTGATAAGGATCTCCCGTTAAAACAATCTTTGTTCCATTACCTGCTCTGGAAATTATCGTCTTTATTTCGTGCGGCGTTAAGTTCTGTGCGTCGTCGATAATTATATACTGTTTGGGAAGAGAACGCCCTCTTATGTATGTGAGGGAATCCACTTCTATTTGACCTGATGAAAATAAATAATCTATCTTTTCTTCAACTTTTACGTCGTCATGTCCTTTGTCTATAAGAAATTCCAAGTTATCGTTTATTGCACCCATCCAAGACGAAAGTTTTTCTTCTTTTGAACCGGGAAGGAAACCGATATCTTTTCCCATAGGAATAATAGGACGCGCTATGTATAATCTTCTGAACTGTCTTTCTTCGACGGTTTTCTGCAAACCTGCAGCAAGTGCAAGCAAAGTTTTACCTGCACCGGGAAGACCGATAAGCGTAACTAAAGAAATTTCATTGCACAACAAAAGTTCAAATGCAAATCTCTGCTCGATATTAAGAGGCTTTAAGCCCCAAGGCTGAGAATTGATATGATACAACGGCTGAACGGACTTTGTCTCGGGAACATATTTCCCCAAGGCACTTTTTGATGAACCTGCTTCGTCCTTAAAATATACGAACTCATTAGGGTAAAGTTTTATCGATTTTGATACTTCTATTTTACCGTTCTTATAAAACTTATCTATCTTATCGCCGGAAACTTTCAATTCTCTCCAGCCTCTGTAAATCTCGTCTATTTTAACTTTGGATTTTTCGTAATCCTGCGTAGTAATATCAAGTATTTCGGCTTTGATTCTAAGGTTAATATCTTTTGTTATAAAAACAACATTTTCGCCTTTTTGTTTCAGATAAAGTGCTGTTGACAATATCTGATGGTCGGCTTTGGAAACGATAAATTCTTCGGGAAAGTCCACTTTATGGAGCATTTCTATGACAAGTTGTCCGCCATTTTTAATTGGAACACCTTGAGAAAGTTTGCCCTTAACTCTTAAGCTGTCGAGTGTCCTGGAAATTAATCTGGCGCCTCGACCTCTTTCGTCATTAAGTTTTTTAAAGTTATCCAGCTCTTCAATTACCGTTAAAGGGATAACAACTTTATTGTCTTTGAATGAAAAAATTGAATCAGGGTCATGCAGCAAAACATTTGTATCTAATACAAAAGATTTTATAGCCATACTTGTTTACCCCCCTTATTTAATGTATATTGTACAATGTATAATGTACAATAAACGGCAACGGCAGAACGACAATTTATAATAACGGCAAATACTGCTTACTTTTATATTATAGCCAATTTAGAGCAAAAAAACAACTAAAAAATTTTATTATATTATTCATATCTAAAGACAAAAGCCTTATGTTCCCTAAAATTATTTTTTGAATTTCTGACATTTTTTTTAAGGGACGGGCTTTTTTCGCCGACAACATCAAAATTCTGCTGATAAAATTGAGAAGGTATGGTTTGTCTTTTATCGGTAGGATTTATGATAAATG
>CAJOJJ010000015.1 GCA_905234925.1 uncultured Endomicrobiia bacterium | reverse complement strand
TGCAAAATTTTCTGTTAAAAATAAATACCGAAAACTTATCAGCCTATCAGCTAAGAAAAACAAAGTTTTTCGTTCTCAACTTATCAGCTAAAAAACAAAGGAGAAATGCTATGAAAAACCTTGAAAAGCAACAAAAATGTACAACAAACAGCAACGACCAAAACAGGTCGTCATTGCGAGCCGACGAAGTCGGCGTGGCAATCCAGTGTCGTTGTAGTTCATCTGTCATTCCCGAAATAGACATTCCTGTCATCTCGAATGAGCGAAGCGATGAGAGATCTGCAGTTGCCGTTCGTCGTTGTCGTTCCGAACGTAGTGAAAAATCCCGCCGTGCTGCCTTTACCCTCGTAGAACTTGTTATTACAATAGCCATTGTCATTATTCTGTCGGTAATTTCTGTACCGATTTATAGGGGGTATGTTGAGAAAGCAAAATATTCTGAAGCTTATGCATTATTGGGAACTATTCTTTCTGCGCAAAAATCTTATTACAGTGAATATGGAAATTTTTTGGGACACAATGATGGCGGAAAAGATACCTGTTGTAATATGGTTTTAGGAATAGATGCACGTGGAAATAAATATTTTTCTAGATTTCATGTATCTAATGATAATTCAGATGATTTAAAATTTCTTTTTAAAGCGGGTGTATATGTACCAATGGAAATGCGAACCGGAGGATTTACTAGGTTATTATTATCTTATAATATAACAGAAGGTTCGAATTTTTTACAATGGAACTAAAATTATAACAATGGGATAAAACTATAGCATTTATTCGAAATTAAGAGACAGATTTAAGAAACATCACATAGCAATGTTTTCTGCGAGGCGGGGGTATAACATAGCGATACCCCCAATTTTTCTCATTTAAGAATACTTTTCTTTTAAGAATTTGTAAGCGGATTTTATATTTCTGTTCAGTTCGGCAAGCGTGCCGGAATTGTCGATAGTAATATCTGCCATTCTCATTTTATCTTCTATGGGCATCTGCAGGGCAATTCTTTTTTCTGCCTCTTCTTTAGAGATATTATCTCTTTTCATAAACCTTTTTATTTGAATGCTGTGTTTTGCATACACGACGATAATTTTATCGCAGATTCTATCCAACCCAACTTCAAAAAGAAGCGGTGCATCGACAATAATATCGGTGCTGTTATACTTTTTGGCGATTATTTCGTTAGTTTTTCTTATTATGTGCGGATGGATGATGTGTTCCAGTTCCATTTTCGCCTGTTTATCGCTAAAAACAATTTTGCCGAGTTTTTTTCTGTCTAAAGTGCCGTTATCTTTCAGTATATCAGTGCCGAAAACCTCCACGATATTTTTAAGACATTTGCCGTCTTTCGTCGTCAATGCACGCGAAAGTTTATCGGCATCTATTATATAACAGCCGAGTTTTTTGAATATTTTAGAAGACTGGCTTTTGCCTGTGGCTATTCCGCCTGTGAGACCTATTATCATATTACCTCTTTTATTTAGCTGAGAAGCTGAGTCGGAAAAACTTTGTTTTCCCTCAGCTGAGAAGCTGAGAGTTTAAGGAACTTTTACAACACAGATTCCCGACTACAAATTTCGGGAATGACAGATGAAACGACAATTTACAATTTCTGATATATAAAACCTATTTGTCCGTCATTGCGAGCGAGACTATGTCGAGCGTGGCAATCCAGTGTCGTTAAATAATATTATTATATAAATCTTCCCAATAAGGATTTTCTTTTTCTATCAACTCTATTTTCTTTTTTCCGGACAAATCTTTTAATTGTTTTTCTCTCTCTATCGCATTTCTGATATCAGAATATATTTCAAAATAACCAAGTTTATTAATATTGTATTTTTCTGTAAAACCTTTTACTGTTTTTGTTTTGTGTTCATAAATTCTTTTTATCAAATTATTTGTAACACCTATATACAAAGTTCCATTTCTCTTATTAAATAGTATATATACAAAACCTTTCTTTTCCATAAAATTTTAAAGAGACACTGGATCACCACGTCGAAAACTTCGTTTTCTCCTCGTGATGACAGGCTTTTTATCTTTTCAACAGCATTGAAATTCTTTCTAAATCGTTGAGGTTGTTATAATTTAAAACTATTTTTCCCTTTTTGCCGTTGCCGGAAATGGAAACTTTCGTTCCGAAAATTCTTTGAAGTTCATCAACAAGGTTTGTAATTTCAGCGTCCTGTTGCTGACTTTTGCTAACTTTGCGCTGTTTAACTTCAGCTACTTTTATTTCTATATCGCGTACGTTTAAACCCTCGTTTAAAATTTGGTTGACAAGTTCCTGCTGTTGTGCTTCATCCTCAATACCTGCCAACATTCTGCCATGACCGGAAGAAATTTTTTCTTCAATTATTAAATTCTGTATATTTTCCGGAAGATTTAACAGCCTCATGGTGTTTGCAACTACAGACCTGTTCTTGTTGACAACCTTTGCTATCTGTTCCTGCGTGTATTTATACTCTTCGGAATATTTTTTATATGCTCTTGCTTCTTCTATGGGGTTAAGGTTTTCCCTTTGGATATTTTCTATCAAGGCTAAATCCAACTTATCTTTATCGGATGCACCGTCTTTTATAATGGCTTTTATTTCCGTAAGCCCTGCCAATTTTGATGCCCTTAATCTTCTTTCCCCCGCTATCAGCTCATATTCGCCCGGAGCAACGGAACGTACTACCAGTATCGGCTCAATTAAACCTTTTTCCTTTATGGAGTCCGCCAGTTCCTGCAATTTTTCTTCGTTAAAAACGGTTCTCGGCTGATACCTGTTAGGCTTAATTTTATCGATATGTATGCTTATAACCTGTTCCGTGTTTTCGTCCTTTTTTGCTGCTGCCGTTAACGGCGACATTATTGCTTCCAACCCTCTGCCTAATTTCATCTTTGACATTTGCTTTTCCTCTTTAATTTATATTCTTGACTTTTTTATTTTTAAATACTTTTAACCATTGCTGTCATCGCGAACGAAGCGTCGCGATCCAGTGTCGTTAAACAATATCATTATATAAATCTTTCCAATAAAAAGACGCTGGATTACCACGTCGAAAACTTCGTTTTCTCCTCGTAATGACGACAATACAAACCTGTCTTTTTAATTTTCTTGTTCAATTTTCTGTTCTGTTTTCGGCTGTTTTGAAAGAAACTCTGTTGCGAAATCAAGATATGCCTGTGTTCCTTTGCAGTGTTTATCATATAGAAGAATCGGCTTGCCGAAACTGGGTGCTTCAGCAAGTTTTACGGTTCTTGGTATCTTGGTAGTATATACTTTTTCGCCGAAGAATTTTACTACCTCTTCTACTACCTGTTGGGAAAGGTTAGTTCTGCTGTCAAACATCGTAAACAAAACACCTTCCAATTCTAAATTATATGTCTGCATTAAAGCAAATATCGTTTTCGATAACTGCCCTAACCCCTGAAGAGCAAAAAATTCACATTGCATAGGTATCATTACAGTATCTGCCGCAACCAACGCATTTATTGTAAGCAGCCCCAAAGACGGGGGACAGTCTATAATTATATATTTGTAAACTTTTTGAAATTTTTCCAAAGCCATTTTTAATCTTTTTTCGCGTTCCGGCATATTTACCAGTTCTATTTCGGCACCGCTTAAGTCCATACTGGCAGGGGCAATATCCAGCCAGTCCATTTCGGTTGTTTTTAGAATATCTTCTAATGCTACTTCATCTATAAGCGTGTTATAGATAGTTTTTGTAATGCCTGTTTGGTCGATGCCAAGCCCGCTGGTTGTATTGCTCTGCGGATCCATATCAATTAACAGACATTCCTGCCCTAAATGTGCCAAACTTGCAGCAAGGTTAATAGCAGTAGTAGTTTTCCCCACTCCGCCTTTTTGATTTGCAATTGCGATTACTTTACTCATATTTTCCTCTTTTGTTTCATATGAAACATTTTTACTTTCTATTAAGTATACTTATTACCACTTGAGTTATTATATCTTTATCTTTAGGATTACTTTCTGCAATAAGCAATGTTAACGAAAATAAAGTTGCATTATCAATAATGGCTTTATTATTTTTGTCATAAAGCATTTGATTTTTATCTAAAAAGTACAAAAAGCAACTTGCGGCTATACGCTTATTACCATCAACAAAACCGTGATTTTTAACAAGCAGATATAATAAAATTGCAGCTTTTTCTTCCAATGTAGGATAAAGTTCCTGACCGCTAAAAGTTTGATATACCTGATTGACGGCACTTTCAAAGCTTTTGTCTTTCGGCACAGCAAAGACATCGCTTGCAAAATCCCCTTTCATTTTATCGACGATATTCAAAAACTCTTCAGTCTCTATCTTTATTGCCTTTCTTTGAGTATTTCCTTTACTGTCCAACTGCTGATGATCATAATCATCAAGCAAATCCAAACCTTTAATAAAATTATTTAAAACATTGCTTATATCTTGAGCCTGTTTTAAATTTTCAACTTGATTATTTAAACTCCTGTTTAACAAATCTACGGTTTGCCGAAGAGTTAATAATTTATTTTTTTGCTGTTCCAATATATTTTTATTAACAACATAACCGTCCGTAAGATATTTTTTCAATGTTTTGGTTGCCCAAATACGAAACTGCGTTGCCTTTGAAGAATTTACTCTGTAACCGACGGAGATGATTACATCAAGGTTATAAAAAGATACCAATTTATCCGAATTTGGAATGTGCATTTTTTGCACATTGCTTTTTTCATCCAATTCTCCGGATTTAAAGATATTATTTATATGTCTTACAACACCTGTTCTGTCAATACCAAACAACAATGCAATTTGCTCCTGTTTCAGCCACAAAGTTTCCTCTTGCATTTTCACATCTATTTCTGTTTCGCCGTCTTTTGTTTTGTAAATAATAATTTGATTTTCTTTTTCAATATCATTCATAACTACTCTCCATTATATTCATATATAATATATTATACATCATTTTTGCATAAAACAACATTATCTCTTTAAAGAATCTTTTATTTTATCTGCTTCATCTAAAATACTTTTATATTTTTGAGATTTAGGTTTGTAATTGGTATATGCCATATAGTCATTATCGTATTTATTAAAATTAATAATATCTTTAATATCTTCGGGATAAAATTCAATAATAACTTTTTCTCCTTTAAAAAACGAATACGGCTCTTTTATATTTCGATAATACTTACAATATATTACCGCCGACACCGCCAAATAACAAACTAACAAACAAATCAAAATTACTAAAAGTATTTTTTTCAATTTATTCTCCTTGAAAAAATGCTATGAACATGGTAGGTTTAAAACAACAATTAAATTATACTAAATTTTTTAAAAAATTGGAAGAGAAATTTTTCTTAAAATATATTACATCAAAAAATTGTTTCATATGAAACAAAATGAAAGTATACAATATGCAAAAAACAACAAAACATCAACAAATATCAGCAAAACAATACAAAAACACAGTAAACAAAAAAGTATCATCTTCCTTGTCGGTAAAAAGATTTTTCTATTGACAAAAAGTTTATTTATATGCTATAATTAGAATACAAACTTAATATTAAACGTTTTTGGAGTCCTAAAAAGACACGCTTTTGTAAAAACAAAAGAGGTTATGAACCAAAAACAGTTCGTTTTTAGGAATATTTAATTAAGACTAATTACCTTAATTACTTATTCCAAGTATTCATTAGCCCTTTATGGGCTTTTGAATCACGACTGTTTTATTTGTGTGCGTTCATAACCTCTTTTGTTTTCACAAAAGCGGTTCTACCTCTCGTAGAACATCCAAAAACATTCAATATTAAGTTTTAATTAACTGCAATATTATTATAATTCAAAACAATTTTTTTGTCAACAGAAAAATTGTAAGGTACTTTTTAACAGCAGATTCCCGACAGTCGTTGCGCATGAAACTCTCGGGAATGACAGACGAACTGCAACGATGAACATAAATCCCGCATCAAGTGCGGGATGACACCGCTACGCGGTTGACTATAGCGAAGAAAGAAATTTTAAAATCTTCTTCTTAATCTCATTTCTTCGTTCAGTTTTCTTCTCTTAGCAATAAGGTCCGTCACGCGTGAATCCACAATCACGTCCGCCATAGAAACGGAACTCCTTAACCCTATCCCCTCCAGCTTTGTACATCTGCTTAATGCCACATATAACTGTCCCGGGGCAAAAGCACCGTCGTAGCCTAAATCTATCATAATATTTTCGAAAGTTTTCCCTTGGCTTTTGTGGATGGTAACCGCCCAAGCAAGCTTCATAGGATACTGAGAAAAAGAACCGATTTTTTCCGTCTCGACAGCCTGTTTTACGTGGTTCCATTTATATTTTGTAAGTTCCCACTTGTACTGGTCCACAACCTCAATTTTCCCGTTCGGAAACCTTACATATATTAAGTACTGGTCTTTCGTACCGGGAAAAAGAATAATCTCTTCAACTACTCCTATAGATCCGTTAACCCACCGCTTGTTGGAATCATTATTCAACATCATTACTCTTGCACCCACTTTCAACTTCAGTTCGTACTCTGCAGGAAAAGATGATAAATTTACATTTTCTATGTTTTCCGTTACCGCATTGAAAGTATATTCCACGCCGTGAATCATACTCAAATTTTTGTTGTTATAAAAATCCGCCAATCTGTTGGTAGTGGTTAACGTTATGGGGGGATTATTTTTTTCAAATTTTCTGTCACAACCGTTGTTTATTCTTGAAAGGTCCGGTTCCGACAAAGAATTATCCCTGATAGAATTAAGAATTGAAATAAATCTTGCGTTTGTCTGACGATAAATTTTCTGAAGTTCAACTATATAACAGAAAGTTTCCTGCATACACTTTGCACTGAGAAAATAAGGCGTTTCGTAATGCGTTTTAAAAATTTCCTCTTCTTCCTTTTGCACTACGGGGGCAAGCTGCATTAAATCTCCGACAAACAACATCTGTACCCCGCCGAACGGCTTATCAAGTTCCGGTCCGTTTAACCTTAAAAACTTATCCACACAATCCAGCAAATCAGCCCTAAGCATTGAAACTTCGTCTATTATAATAAGTTCAAGATTTTTATATATTGAATCTTTCTTATCCGAAGATTTCAGCTTCGATATTTTCTCAAGAGTAACACCGGGCTTAAATTTAAAAAAATGGTGTATGGTTTCCCCGCCGGCATTAAGGGCTGCCACACCAGTAGGTGCCAACACCACATAATTTTTCCTTAACGGTTTGCAGTACTCGGAAACAAAATACCGCAGGAAAGTGGTTTTTCCCGTACCGGCTTTACCCGTAACGAAAACATTTTCCATTGTCAACGTAAGGAATTTAAGTGCATTCTTAAATTCCTTATTTAATTCAATTTTTGTGTCCATAGCATTTTTGATAGTGTTTTATTAACTTATCCACAAGTTAATCACACTTATACCTTTTTATATCGTTTTGTATGTCTTATATAAAAATCACTTGATTTTTCAATATTTTTTTAATTTATTTTATTAAATTTATTATACAAAACACATATTTTTTTACAATTTTATCCACAATTTGTTCATCAATACTTATTTGTAAAAATTTTAGGATTTTTCAATATCCTCATTACTTGGCTGTACTTATTTATATTTATTTTATTTTCTTCGGAAGTTTTGGTAAGTTCAAGCAAACTTTTGTTATCTACGGAAGCTTTATTTATATCTGCTCCGGCACCAAGCAACAGTATTACCATTTCCGGATTGCAGCTTCTTTCGGCACATGCCCAATACAAAGGTGTCAAATTATATTTTTTGCTTCCCAAATTAACATCCGCTCCCGAATCAATCAACATCCTTGCTATTTTCAAACTGTTTTCATTAAATTCCAAAGAAGAATAATCCTGCTCGTTTATATCGCCGATAATTGCCGCACACAAAGGCGTACCGATATCGTCGGTACCGACATTAACATTTGCGCCCGCATCCAGCAATACGCTTACCATATCGGGATTGTTTTCCGTTGCGGCAAGGAACAAAAATGTCATCTTTTTGTCAATTTTTGCATTTACGTTTGCGCCTTTATTCAGAAGCTTTTTGGCAAAATTTACGTTTCCGCCGTTAATTGCCTTTTTCAACCCGTTAAGTACCGAAACGGAATTCGGGCTAAGTCTTCCGCCTGCTCTTTCAAGTATTTTAATAATTTCCAAATTTGCATCCGTTGCATACTCTGCGGCATAATCCATAGCGGAACTGCCGTCGTTATTTTTTTGGTTAACCTTTGCACCGGCATTAACCAAAACTTTAACAATATCGGCTGCACCCGTCTGTACGGCATAAATTAAGGGAGTATTTCCTTTTCCGTCGACGGCATTAACATTAGCACCTTTATTTACAAGGTTCTTTACCGTATTTATCTGATAATTTTTCACGGCAGAAAATAAATTTGCAGCAGGTTTACTTTCAGCCGCATAACAAGGCTGAAACAATACCAACATTAAGAAAAATGACAAAACCGATATTGCTGACAATTTTTTCATTCTTACCTCTCTAGTTAATTATAAAAATTTAATATTCTTCCAGTTCTGCAGATATCGAGCCGACGGGAATTTTCGATTTCATTTTTACGGGCATCTTTTTATCGTCGTCGGTAATCCACACTTTCAGCTTACCTTTCGCTTTAAAAATTCCCGCATCTTCCCTTATGGACGGCTGCAATATTAAACAGTCGAAAGTTCCCGCTTTTACTTTTACCTTTTCTTTTCCGATAACTTTCGTTTTCAAAGGCCACGTATCCTGCCCGGAATGCGCATCAAAAACATATTCTTTCCCAACTTCCAAATCCAGCGTTCTAAACAAATATAAAGAAGATATCACATCCTGCACCCAGCGGACCGTATCCCCGTACTTCAGTGTCCCGTCGTCGTCAAGAGTATATTTTTCATTTTTGTGGTCAAAGTCCAGCTGTTCATACTTTTTCCATCCGCCCTCGGAAATATTAATTAAGTACCTCAGCGAACATAAACTTTCCACATCCATCCACGACTGGTTAACGTCTCTTACTTTAAAAAAAGTATCAAAAAACGGAGCCGAATTCGCTTCAGAATAAATATGATATGCGGTTCTTCCGTTTACTTCTTCAAACCCGCATATTTCCAAAGTGCCGGTTCCCACTCTTATAAATTTCCAATACACGCCGAAGACAAGGTTTTCTTCCGACGGAAGATTCCCTTTCATGGTTCTCCACTTGAAAGTCTCCGCCGATATTACCCCGACTCCCATCAACATAACCGATATTAAAATTAATAATATATTCTTAAAATAATTCAACTAAACCCCGCTTTCCGATTGAACACTTATAACTACAGCTTAGAAGCTGAGAACGAAAAATTTCATTTTTCTTAGCTGATAAGCTGAGAAGTTTATTGTAAAAATTCACTTCGTGAATTTTTGCTTTAACATAGATTGCGGATCAAGTCCGCAATGACAACTCTCTTTTCTTGTCATCCCCGAGCGTCTCTGTCGGGGATATGTCGTTTATTGTACATTGTACATTGCAGTTTTCAACTGCCTTATCACCACATTCACTGCCTGACTTAAATTTCTTGCTACAGCTAACGGCTTTTGCTTTTCTTCTTTAATTTTGGCAAGCTGCTTTTTGCCGTGTCCCGTAAGCACCATTATTCCCTTGCCGCCGAATTTATAACCGAAAATATAGTCTCTTACACTGTCGCCTATCATATACGATTTCTTTAAATCTATGTTTAAATCTTTCGCCGCCTGATACGCCATACCCGGTTTCGGTTTACGGCAGTCGCAATTGTCGTCAGGACCGTGCGGACAATAATATAATCCGTCTATTTTTATGCCTCGTTCTTTCAGCATTTTTAACAATTTTGCATTTACTTTTTTCAGCTGTGCCAAAGTAAAATATTTTCTTGCAATACCGGACTGATTGGTAACAATTACTATTTTAAAACCTAATTTTCGTATCTTAATTAAAGATTTTTCTATATTCTTATAAATCTTTAAATCTTTTTCACAGCACAAATAATTTTTGTCATAGTTTATCGTTCCGTCTCTGTCCAAAAACAGAGCAGGACTTAATGACGAGGAAACTTTACTATTATGTTTGTTATATTTTTTTGTTTTAGTCATATTATATCTCTTATCAAAAGCAAGCTGAGCCGGAAAAACTATTTAGGTTATAAGGTTATCAGGTTATTAGTTTTTTGCAGTTTGTCGTTAAACTTATAATCTTATAACCTTATAAGCTCATAACCTGTCGTTTCTCATTTCTAATTGAGAAACAAATTTTTGATTTTTTTCTCAAACTCTTCTCTTCCTGCAGCAAAACAAACCGAAATATTTAAAATATATATTCTGTTCTGCACATTAACGTCAACCGCATCTTTTATCTTTACCGCATCTTTCGCCGTGGTAATAATCCTTTCATCTTCTTTTAAATTATTTAACACGTCGAAAATTTCACTGTCGCTGTACTTGTGGTGATCATTAAAAATAAATTTATCTTTTATTTTAAATTTTAAATTTAAAGCAGTATTTATAAAATTCTGCGGAGACCCTATCCCCGTTATCAAAACAAAAGAATATTTCTCTTTTAAACTGTCCAAATCTTTATATTCTTTTCCGTCTGCCATATTAGTTACGTACAGGTTGCCGACATACACTTCCGCAGCCTCTTTACCCGTAACGGCAGTAATTTCATTTCTTAAATAATTCAGTTTGTTCTCGTCGCACAAAAAACCGTTGGTCAGCACCACAAGGTCGGCTCTTTTAAGTGCGGACTTTGCTTCTCTTAAAATTCCCGACGGTATCAGCATACCGTTACCGAACGGATTTAAAGAATTTACACAAACTATATCCAAATCTCTTTTCAGTTTCCAGTGTTGAAATCCGTCGTCAAGTATAAAAACGTCGGGGTTAAACTTTCTTGCAAGTTCGGCGCTTTTGTACCTGTCTGCCCCGACAATTATCGGGCAGGTAAGCTGCTGTGCCATCATATACGGTTCATCGCCCGCAGATGAAATATCCGCTAAAATATTTTCATTATCTCTAACAACAATATTCTTTTCTTTTTTATTTTTTCTGCCGTACCCGCGCGACAAAACTACAGGCCTTTTTCCCAAATGCTGTACATACTTTGCCGTTTCCACAACCATAGGCGTTTTACCGCTGCCGCCCCACGTAATGTTGCCCACGCTTATTACCGGTGCATACAATTTTTTGGCTCTCGTTATACACTTGTTAATACGGCATATAAAGTTGTAAGCTATCGTTACCGGCAGCAATAAATACTTAACCATTTAAAACATCCTCATATACTTTAGTAAGATTATCAACAAACCTCTGTTTTGAAAATGTATTTTTTACAAATTCACATCCCGCCTCGGCATACTGCCTTGCAAGCTCTTTATCCGACAGGAATTTCTTTATGGCGCAAATTAATTGTTCCGTATTTCTAGGCTCAATAAGTATTCCCGTTTTACCGTCTATTATCGTCTCGGGGTTGCCGCCTACCGTCGTGGTAATTACGGAAACTTTCAACGACTGCGCTTCCAAATTAACATTGCCGAACCCTTCCGTATCGCACGACAATAAACAGAAAATATCCATCGCTTTTATAAACTTCGGCACTTCCGCCGTATATCCCGTAAACTTTACTATATCGTCAACACCGAGCTTTTTTGCATATTCTTCCTGCAGTTGTTTCCCTGCACCGTCACCCACAATAAGCCCGCAAATATTCGGATACTCTTTCCTTAACGCAGCTATCGCTTCTATCAAATACTGCTGTCCTTTTCCCTCTAAGGAAACTATCGCCGCAACTGTACCGATAACAACTTTCCCGTCAAGTTCATACTTTTTTATCACTTCGCTTGCATCAACTTCTTTCAAAAACCTGTCGAAATCGAACGCATTATACAGAACCTGCACTTTATTTTCAGGCACTTTTTCATATTTTATAAGCCCCTGCCTTACCGCATCGGAAACGGTCACGGTTTTATCCGCCAATTTGTAGTGTCCGGCAGCGTACCATTTATGCCTTGTATCTTGTCTTCTGTGCAGAACAACTTTTATATTTTTAAAAAACAACTTCATTAAAAGAGCAGTCCAATACAGCTTTCCCTGATGCACGTGCAGAATAGAAACATTTTCTTTCTTTATAATTTTTATCAGTTTCAAAACGCCCGTCGGCGTAAAAGAACCTCTGCACGTAAAATCCGCAACTTTTACACCTTTTGCGGATGCCTCATTGTACAGAAATGTTCCTTTGGGTGCGGCAAGCACCGGCTCAAACTTATCACTTAAATTTTTTAAGTTTATCGTCGTAAGCAGCGTCTGTTTTTCCGCACCGCCCATATTTTCCGAAGAAAACAAATGTAAAACTTTTATTTTATTCATAATTACAAAATCTTTTTTACCAATCTTGCATACTCTCCTGCGGAAGCCTTAAAAAATGCCTCACAGTACTGAGTATTTTTACCTTTTACTACAGCCCAGTACTTCGCTATGGAACTTGCCATCGTCGTATAATCTCTTGAAACGGTTTGTGTTTTATAACATTCTATGGCTTTTTGTTTTTCTTCCCACTGCTCGGAAATATCTATTATAACGTTAGGTATCAGCGTAGTCCATACGGAATACGCATATACCAAACAGTCTAATTTTTTCTTTTTATAAGCTTTCAAAAATGCTTTTGATACGGCTATATGGTCCTGATGGTTATCTATCATAAACGGCAGAAAAATTACATCGGGTTTTGCTCTTTCAAACAAAGTAACAAATCTTTCGGCAAGCTGAGAAATATTATTATATAACGAGCGGATTTCAAACTGCAAAAAATAGTTCAGTTTTGCTCCCAGTATTTTGGCAGCCTGCTCGGTTTCAGTCATTCTTTCATAGTTTTTGTCCGCAGTACAGAAAAGAATTTCCGCCGTTCCGCCGGACTTAACATGTTTTAACACTGTTCCGCCACACCCGATACTTTCATCATCTTGGTGCGGAGCAACAATCAAAATTTTCCCCGCAGGCAAACTTTCTTCCAACGGTGTAGAATATTTCAAAAAAGGCTGCACCAACTCGTACATTTTAAAAATGCTTCTATAATTTGCGTATTTCATTGTTCCTCTTTTAATAACAAAAACAATTTTAATCTACTCTTAAAAAAGAAATTTTCTTTTTTGAAGCACCTCAGGCACTGCTTATGAGTGCAATATTTTTCAAGTAAAATTCAGTTACTTAGAGAATTTTAGGGCGACCATGTTCGTGGTGCTTTCCGTCTTCCTCTTGCCTCCAGGAAAGCACAGTTGGAGCCCGACTTGAAAAATATAAACGAATAGTGCCGGTGCGAAAAAAAGTAAAATTTCTTTACTCAATGAACTTTCAAACATCAGTTAAACTTAATATTTGCGCTCGCCCTTAACTCGTCCATCAAAACACCATACTCGTCCTGTATGCTCTGCCTGTACAGGGTGTCCGCCAAGAACTGTTTCACGGCATTGTATTCTATCGGCATATCGGCTTTCATCTCTTCAACTCTAAAGAAATGATACCCGTTTCCCGTTTTTATTGGGGACTTATTGTATTCTCCTATCTTCAAACCGAAAATTACTTTTGATACTTCCGGCGTCAAATCCTCTTTCAACACATAACCTATATCGCCTCTCGTCTGCCTAAGAACTTCGTCGTCGGAATATTTTTCGGACAACTGCGAAAAGTTCACATCTTTGGCAGACAACTCTTTTTTCAACTCTTTAATTTTGTCATTAACTTCTTTTTTCTGCTCTTTTGTAAGGTTATCGGAATATTTTACAAAAATCTGCCTTACTTTAACTTGTTCGCCGTAAATTCTTTTTAGTCTGTTGGCCGCACTTGTCGCAAGTTCGTCGGTTTTTGCGTCCGCTTTAACGGGCTTGTTCTTAACTTTGGCAACAACATAATTATAAAAAGTTTCTATTTCCTCGTCGGCGGGCAGCTCCGTTCTTTTCTTTACCTCGTTGGAAATGTATTTTACTCTGATTAAATTATCTTTTATATCGCTTTCATATTTTGCTCTTGTTGTACCCTGCTGCTTTAATGCATTGTTAAAATCGGCTTCCGTCTTAAAATTCTTTTTATTTGCATCAACGGCATCCTTTACTTCCTTAGCGGAAACGGTTACTTTAGCTTTTTTTGCGGCATCCAATACAACCAGTTCATCTATTCTGCGGCTGATAATATTGTTTGCCAAATTCTGTAAATTTTCCTGTGTTCTCTGTTCTTCGGGAAGAAGTGCCGCCTCTCTCTGAAGAGCATTATCAATATATGCTCTTGTTATTTTACTGTTATTTACGCTTACCAAAACATCGGCACCTTTCGTTCCTTGAGCAGCCAAAACACTGCCGCTTAACAACAATGCAACCGTCAATACTAAAAACTTTTTCATTTATTTTCTCCCCCTATAATCAATGTATAATGTATAATAAACGACAGAACGACAATTTATAATTTAACGACACCCATAAGAAAGAAATTTTCTTTTTTGAAGCACCTCGAAACGACAAAAGGCAAGAGCGAAGTTTTTTGTTTGAGCAAACCGTTAACCGTCTATGAGCGAAGAAATTTTAAGGCAAGAATTAGTAAATTAAATTCTTAGGGCGATTTGTTCGAAGAAAATTTCGCTTTCCTTTTGGTCGTGCGAAATTTTCAAGTTGTAGCCCGTGCCGTAAAAATTTCAAACGAATGGTTTTCGTGTTTGCGATAACAAGAAAACTGAGCTTTTTTGCAAACGAAAACATTATTTTCTTTTTGCGTTAACTGCCAGTGCGAAAAAAAGTAAAATTTCTTCAAAGATCTAACTAAAAATTTTCTTCGACACTTTTTATTATTTCTTCAGCCGTAATATCTTTCACGCTGTTTTTCTTTATAATAATGTGGTCTTTTAACGGTCTGGGGCCTATTTGGTTCGGGTCGGTATTACCAAACAACGCAACACATTTCACGCCCAAACTTGCAGCCAAATGCATCGTGCCGGAATCTATCCCCAAAAAGAGCTTTGCTCTCTTTATAAATGCGGCAAGTTCAGTCAAACCGCCCTCGGGACAAAACATTTTTATCCTCTTGTCGCATAACTTTAATAAGTTCATTATGCGTTCCTGCTCCCAAACAGCGCCTGCCACAACAATATTTTTACCCTTCTCGGCTAACTTGTTCAATACTTCTACCCACACTTTTTCATCCAAACATTTATCCTGTCTTCTTCTGCTCGCACCCGTCGCAACCGCTATAAACTCTTTCCCCGTCAGCTCGTTATCTTCCAGCCAAAAAGATACTTTTATATTCTTTTCTCCGTCAATATTTATTATATTTAAATAATCTTTCTGTACATTATCCAATCCTATTTCTTTTGCCAGCACAACATTGTTGTTCAACGACGGAACACCTGTCTTTTCCACTTTATCCGTCAGCAAAAATCTCAAACTTGCAGTTTTAAAGCCTATCCTTTTCGGTATTTTGGAATAATACCCCAACAGCATTGTCTCCGGCGATTCCGAAAACATCACCGCCGTCGGTATCTTTTCTTTTCTTATATCAGATATCAGTTCCATCTGCTCAAATAAATCTGCGGTTTTAATAAATACTTTATCCACAAGCTTTGTGGATTTCAAAAGTTCCGCCAAATTCTTCCTGACGACGGAATATATTTTTATACCGGGGAATTTTTGTTTTGCCGCCTTTAACACAGGCAGGCTGAACAAAAGGTCTCCAAGCTGATTCATATGAAAAAATATTATTTTATCCATTCTTTTATATTCTCAAAAACATCTTTCGGCGTTATTTTCTGCAGACATTTTTCCGTATCAAATTTACACTTTCCTCTGCACGGGCTGCACGGTAAATATGCACTTATTATTTTGGCATTGTCTCCGTAGGGGGAAGTTTCGTTTATATCCGACCCGCCGAAAATAAAAACATTTCTTATTCCTAAAGCGTTTGCCAAATGCATTGCCCCCGTATCTGCACCGATAACAAACTTACACATTTTCAGCACGCAGGCAAGCTCTTTAATGCCTGTCTTTCCGCAAATATCAATTACGTTTTCGCTCTTTATTTTTTCGTAATCTTTCACAGACCCGAGAACCAAAATTTTTATATTTTTATTTTTTTCTTTTATCATTCGGGCAAGCTCAACATAGTTTTTGCTATCCCAAGTTTTAGTTTTCCCTCGAGAAAAAGGAACAAACGCAACAACAAAATCATCTTTTGATAAATTAAAATCTTTTAATTCGTCTAAAGAAACACTTTCGCATATTATATCAAATTTTGGTGTATATTGTACACCTGTTAAACAGCTTACGGAATTTAAGTTTCTTATAACGGCATTTTCTTTTTTATTTCTTTTGTACGGCTCTTTTACCAAAAGCCAACTCAGCTCTTTCATTCCGCTGACGCCGATTTTTTGTTTCGCATTCATCATCCGCACAAGCAGGGCAGTTCTTAAAAGCCCTTGTAAGTCAATAACCAAATCGTACTTCTGTTTATTACACTCTTTCAATACTCTTAAAAATTCTTTTATTCCGCCTTTTCTATCCCATGTTATGATGTTATCTACGAGGGGGAACATTTTTACTGTTTCTTCCCACTGTTTAAATACCAGCCAGTCAATGCTACAGCTGGGCCACGCACTTTTTATTGCGGTAAGTACGGGGTTTGCCTGTATAATATCGCCGAACGAACTGGGCTTAACTATAAGTACTTTCATTTTTATTATTATAGTAAATTACAATTTTTTTTCCAATGTTTTGAAAATTTTATACCCTTATTTTCAACTTTTATTATATTAAATTTTTATATTCCTGTCCAATTATTGTTTTAATAAAAATTTCGGCGACAATAAAAAGCAAGGGAAGTGCTATGTCCTTCCCCCGCCGTGTTAATTCTAAATATCATAAAATAAGCAATGCTATGTGTTGGATCGCTTATGATTTTAATAAACTTTTTCGCTAAGAATTTGTCCGGTAGTTACATTATACAATAAAGATAAGCATGATTTTCCATCAATATTTCTTAAATCTTCAGATTTAACTAGATGTGTAGCAAAATAAAATTTCATACTATCTCGACCGCCACCATCCCCATGACCGGTAGCAAACAAAGTAAAATATTTATTGCCTCTTGCATCTATTCCTAAAATTGGTTCATTACAAGTATAATTATTAGAAATTCCACTGGCACTGCCATCTTCCCTAAAAAGGAAATTTCCATATTCTGAATAATATGCCTTTTGAGCTGACAGGATTGTTCCTAATAGAGCATATCCTTCAGAATATTTTGCCTTGTCGACATAACCGCGATAGATAGGTACAGAAATTACCGACAGAATAATAACAATTGCGATTGTTATTACAAGTTCTACGAGGGTAAAGGCGGCACGTCCGTCATTGCGAGCCGACTTTGTCGGCCATTTCTCCGTTCCGCCTGTCATTCCGTGCGAACGGTAACGTTCTGACACGGAATCTATGTTACCGTTGT
>CAJOJJ010000014.1 GCA_905234925.1 uncultured Endomicrobiia bacterium | reverse complement strand
TTATAACACAAATTTTATTTTTTAGCAATAAATATTTTTATTTTTAAATAAGTTTATTACGGATTTTTTCGGATTTATATCTTTTTTCGTAATGAAAAACGGACAGAATTTTTCTGTACTTTTTTATGAGTTTTTTTCGTTCAATTTATTTTCTAAAAATTTAATTTTATCTTCAAGAAATTTATTTTTTTCTTTTAAAAATTCTATCTCTTTATCTTTTAAACATATACTGTTTTTTAAATTTTTAATTTCTTCTGTGCTGTCAGTATTTTCTGCGAAAATTTCTCTAATGTCTTTTTCGGTTTTTTTGAAAATTTTTGCCATTTTTATAATGCTGTCCAAGGATGGATGTTTATCATATTTAAACCAGCCGTTAACGGCACTTTTGGCAATACCCAGTTTATCTGCCAATATTTTTTGAGCACCAATTATTTTGCCATTGTTAATTTCCTGTAAAAATTCTATTTTTTTATTATTCATAATAAAAACTCCTTGACAAAAATAAAATTATTTATTATAATTCTATTAATTCTAGAATTAATAGAATTTAAAAAGTCGTAAAATTATAATAAAAATTAAATAATAAAAGGAAATCAACGAATAATATCGTTGAATTGCTCTTCAGGCAACAATCCTTTTTATATGCTGCCGTCATTTACGGTGACGGCAGTAAAAATTCTAATAATTCACTAATTAGTAGATTATAGATTATTTGAAAAATTTTTACAATGTTTTTAACGGAGGGAGGATTGTATATGAAAAAATTAAAACATAATGGTTTTACATTAGTAGAATTAGTAATCACAATCGCAATCGTTATTATTCTGTCGGTAATTTCAGTACCTATTTACAGAGGTTATGTCGATAAGGCAAAGTGGTCTGAAGCGTATGGAATATTTGGAACAATGCTTTCAGCACAAAAAGCATATTATTCCGAATACGGAAACTTTTTATATGATGGTTATTGGACAACATATCATCCTGTGTTAGGTATTGATGCTCGCGGTAATAAATATTTCACGTTATTTATATCCGGTGGCGGATCAAATTCTAAATTTATTGGTTGGGTTATGAGACCTAATGAATTAATAAGTAATGGAATGTCTTGGTTTAGATTGGATTATGATTTAACTAGTGGTTCAACTTTTAGAGATGATAAAGCCGGGTTATATTCTTGATATTTTTTAAGAAAAATAAATATAAAATTTATAAAAGAGAAATAACGGCATAAAATTTATCAAATTATGCCGTTAAATTTTTTAGTCAACAAAACAAATATTTTATAAATATTTTTGGTTTTATCGTCTATAAATTATATTATTTTATCAAAAATTCTTGCAAAATTTTTAAAAATCCACTTGATTTAACGGCATAATAATGGTATAATTAACGGCATAAAGGAGATATTAAAATATGCCGTTAAAATTTAAGCCTGTTTATCAAATTACAAATGAAATTCTCAAAAATTTGTTTGAAATTGAAAAAATTAAAGAAAATATTAAAAATCTGCCGTTAAGCCCTAAAGTACTTGCATGTTTAAGAAAAACCGCCAAAGTTTATACAACTTATTATTCAACAAAAATAGAAGGAAATTCTTTATCCGTTAAAGAGGTTAGGCAGGTATTAGACGGGAAATCTTTTCCTAAACACCGCCGTGATGAAAAAGAAGTAAAAGGCTATTTTCGTGCATTGGATGAAATAAAAATATTATCAAAAAAAACCAATGTTACGGAACAGGATATAAAAATTTTACATGGATTAATTGTCGGAGACAATAACCCCACTCCTTACCGCGAAGGACAAAATTCCATAGTTGATTCTTCAACAGGTTTTGTTGTATATATGCCGCCGGAAGCAAAAGATGTTGTACCTTTAATGACAGCATTAGTTGCCTGGATAAACGAAAACAAAAATATTATTCCTGCCCCGGTTTTAGCAGCAGTTGTACATTATCAATTTGTAACTATTCATCCCTATTATGACGGTAACGGAAGAACTGCAAGAATATTAACAACACTTTTACTGCATCAATCCGGATATGGATTGAAAGGAATTTATAATTTGGAAGAATATTATGCCGACAATTTACAAAATTATTATGATTCTTTAACCGTAGGAACCTCTCATAATTACTATGACGGACGTGCTGAAGCCGATATCACAAAATGGGTGAATTTTTTTGTATCCGGTATGTTAAGTTCTTTTCAAAATGTTCAAAAACATTTTGAAAAACAAAAAAACGAAAAAGATGAAAGTCTTTCCATTAAAAAAATGGATGCAAGACAAAAACAAGTTTTATCTATATTTGGAAACAAGGATTTTTTAACATCAAAGGATTTGGAAAAAACATTTAATTTTTCTTCAAGAACTGCCAGACAGTTAGCACAAAAATGGGTGAAAATCGGTTTTTTAATTATTATTGACGAGTCTAAGAAGAGCAGAAAATATAAAATTAGTATGTTGTAAACAAAACTGTGTATTGAAAGCAACAAAAAAGCTAACGCAAAATTTTTGTTGACATTGACGAAAAAATTTTATAAACTATTGTCCTGTTATTTGGAGTTCACGGGCAGTTAGCTCAGCTAGGGAGAGCATCTCCCTTACAAGGAGGAGGTCGCAGGTTCAATCCCTGCACTGCCCATTCTCCACAACCTTCCTAAAGAAAGAAAAATCAGCACATATCAATAACAAGAGTGAGGTGTATACAATGACAAGAAAATTATGTTTGCAAATTTTGATAGTCTCCTTAGTTCTCTCCGTAAGTTTAACGGCAGTTGCAGCACCTAAAAGTTATTTACAATCAAGTCAAAACAAATCTACTAAAAATCAGAAAGAAGCCCCAACCTATTTTGAAATAAATACCCCAGGAACGGAAGATGTTATCGATTACACAAAGTACGGCGAATTCCAAAACGTCGGAACAAATAAGTATAGATACGTGCCGAAAGATTTTAAAGCTCTTCGTGCAGCATCAGGCGAAGGCGTGTATCCCAATACTGATTCTGTTTTTAAAAGCCCAAGATATAAAGAATTGTTAAAAGAGGGGAAGCTCGACGGAGATAAGTGGTCTTTCGTCAATACAAGAGATGCCGAGCTGAACTATTACAAGTGGGCTACTGCACAGGAAGATCCCGGCGTACGTCAGTATTATATTGCGCTTGCACTTGAAAATGCAGGGAATTACGAGAGAGCAATAAAAACGTATTATTCCATAGTTGTGTTTTTTCCTAAAGCCATAGGATATACTTTTTGGAAAACGCCATGGTATGTGGCGCCCGTTGCAATAGAAAAAATAAAGTATCTTACAAGAGAACATCCGGAAATAGGGTTGAAGCTGGAAGGTGCTTATGTTGATGTAATAAACAGATTTGATGATGAAAAATCCAACGATGATTTTATTACCGATCCGGGCAGACTTGTAAAAGCTAAAAAGAAAGATTGGGTACAGAAACCGGTTAATCTGAAAAAAATCGGAATTAAAAAAACAGTAGGTAAAGGCAAAGTAAAATTAGTAGAGTATAACAATAAACATTATCAGCTTTTAGTTGATGATAAACCTTATATAGTCAGAGGTATATGTTATTCTCCCAATCCCGTAGGAACTTCTCCCGATAACGGAACGTTAAATGCTTCAAGAGACTGGATGTTTGCAGATTATAACAACAACGGAATTATTGACGGACCTTATGAATCTTGGAACGATAAAAACAGAAATGAAATACAGGATGAAGATGAACCCGTAATAGGCGACTTTAAACTTATGAAAGAAATGGGAATAAATACTTTAAGGTTGTACCATTATCCCAATTTCAATAAAAAGCTCCTTATGGAAGGATATGAAAATTACGGATTTATGTATATGATAGGAAACTTTATCGGTATGTACTGTACGGATTCCGGTGCGAATTGGTTTGAAGGTACGGACTATACCAATGAAGAACAGTGTCAAAGAATGCTTGCCAGCGTAGAAAAAATGGTTGAAGAATATAAAGATGAACCGTATGTTTTGATGTGGGTGCTGGGAAATGAAAATAATTACGGAACGGTAGGCGTGGTAGGAGTATCTGCAGGAACGGGCTGTAATGTAAGAAAAGATATCCCTGCATATTATCAGTTTGTAAACAGATGTGCCAAGAGAATTAAAGAGCTTGACCCTCAACAGCGTCCGGTAGCAATATGCAACGGAGATACTCTGTTTATGGATATATGTGCTCAAAATGCCCCGGAACTTGATATTTACGGAGCAAACGCATACAGAGGTAAAGAAGGTTTTGCTACTTTGTGGAAAGATGTTATGAAACTTTATGAAAGACCTGTAGTTGTTACCGAATACGGCTGTCCCGCTTTCAGTAAAATACATACTATGGAAGAGGCAGAGGAACAGCAGGCAATTTATCACGAGGGAAGCATAAAAAATATTCAGGAAAATGTTGCAGGTTACGGCGTAGGTAATGCTTTGGGCGGAATAATATTTGAGTTTACCGATGAGTGGTGGAAAGCAGGTCCTCCGCCGGAATATGATTTTAATGCACATGACGAAACTGCTCAGTGGGAGGGACCTTTTATCGACGGTGGCGGATATGAAGAGTGGTTCGGTATATGTTCCATAGGCGACGGAAGATTTGCACCTTTCAAGAGACAGATAAGAAAAGCGTATTATGCCATAAAAAATCTTTGGAACGACGTTTATAAAATGCCCAGATAAGGCAATGTACAATATACAATAAACGACAAAGACAGAAGTCTGTCATTCCGTGCGTCTGCAACGCAGACAGACACGGAATCTATGTTAAAGTTCATTTACGTTTTTCGTTGTTGTCGTTAATTATAAACTATAAATTGAAACCTTAATCAGAAAATATGAAATTAAATATAGTAAATATTATTTTAGGATTGATAATATCACTTTTTTTGAATGCTCTTGTTTTTGCTGATACCGTAAGGGTTGTGAAACATAAAGACGGCGTTTGGCTGTTGACCGTAAATAACAGGCCGTACTTTGTAAAAGGTATTGCGTACAGTGCCGATATCGTCGGAGTTTCGGATCCGGAAGTTAACGACTGGATGTGGAGCGATATTGACAATAACGGCAAGATAGACGGCCCGTACGATTCTTGGGTAGACCTGAACAGAGATAATTATCAGGATGTAAATGAAAATATTGTCGGAGATTTTGCATTGCTTAAAGCTATGGGCTGCAATACCATAAGAGTTTATCACAGCGAACATATAAATAAAGAACTTTTGTCTGATTTGTATAGAAGATTCGGCATTAAAGTTATTATGGGTAATTTTTTCGGTGCTTATACGAAAGGCAGCGGTGCAAGCTGGAGTACGGGTACGGACTATACTGATAAAAAACAGAAAAACAATATGTTGGAAAGTGTCCGCAGTATGGTTGAAGAATTTAAGAACGAGCCTTATATTTTAATGTGGATGCTCGGCAACGAAAACGATACCGAGGGCAGTGCTGCCAATTCCACGGCGACGAAAACAAATGCCGCTAATAAACCTGAAGCTTATGCAAAATTTCTTGAAGAAACCTGCAAAATGATAAAAGAGCTTGATTCCGGCCATCCTGTAGGCGTGTGCAATGCCACAACAAAAATGTTAAAATATTTTGCAAAATATACTCCAAGTATAGATATTCTCGGCTTTAATCAATATAACGGGCCTTACGGGTTTGGTACTTTATGGAACAGAGTCAGACAAGAGTTCGACAGACCGGTTCTTATTACGGAATACGGATGTGATGCTTGGAACGAAAACAAGAAAACTACCAACGAAGCTTATCAGGCGGATTATCATAAATCAAATTGGAAAGATATTGAAAACAACAGTTATTGGGGTGAAAAAGCCGGTAATTCCATAGGCGGTGTGGCATATTGTTGGATTGACAGATGGTGGTTGGTAGGATCTGCAAAAGTACATGATACTATGTTGGGTGCTTGGAGAGGCTCTACAATAGATTCCTGGTTTAACGACGAATGGTTGGGGATATGTTCACAAAGTAACGGGAGAAAATCTCCTTTCCAGAGGGTATTGAGAAAAGTATATTATACTTATCAGGAAGAACTTTGGGATTGGAACCCCGCCACATATTAGAAGATTGGAAGATTAGAGGATTTTGAAGATTGGCAAAAACCGCGTAGCGGTGTCATTCCCGAAGAGCCTTGGTCGGGAATCTATAGTATAAAAATACCGAATTTGCTAATTGTTAATTGCGGTTTTCAGCTCTTCAGCTAAAAATTCAGAGAATTTTTCTATGAAAAAGTTTTTAAAATTTCTTATAGCTCCTTTAGGCGTAATAATATTTATCGTTGCAATAGTACTGTTAAGCAACGAAATGAAAAATTACAGCTATCAACAGATATTAGACACTCTTAAAGCCATACCCTCAATTAAAATAATTTTTGCTTTAATACTTGCACTTTCTTACTACCTGATTTTGGGCGGGTACGATGTAATTGCTTTTAAGTACATAAACGTTCCCCTTAAATTTAAAAATGTAGTGTTTACCTGTTTTATCAGCAATGCTTTGGGCAACAATACCGGCTATTCTATGCTGTTCGGCGGGTCAATAAGATACAGGCTTTATTCTTTGTACAACGTTTCAATGTTGAATGTTACAAAAGTTTTGTTCTTTTCTTCGGCAACTATTTGGTTCGGGCTGCTTATTATCGGCGGAATAATTTTTACATTCTTTCCCGTTAATTTCAGCGACGGTAAATTTTTCTTTCAATCTTCACAGCCTTTGGGAATTTTGTTTTTGTTTATAGTTGCGTTATATATTTTATTAAGCCTTTTCAAATCCAAACCTATAAAAATTTTTAACAAATGGACAATAACTTTTCCAGACATAAAAATAACTTTATGGCAGATGCTTCTTGCTACTGCAGACTGGGTAATAGCTTCCTGCACGCTGTTTGTGCTTTTACCTGCGGGGGAAATATCTTATATTACTTTGCTTCAGATATTTCTTGTGGCACAGATGTTGGGAATACTCAGCCAAGTTCCCGGGGGTATGGGTGTATTTGAAACCGCCATTGTTATGATGTTGCCCGAAGCTACCGAAAGTTCTTATGTTATGGGTGCGCTGCTTGCTTACAGAGCAATTTTTTATTTCTTTCCGTTATCCATTGCACTTTTGCTTCTTGCCAGCCACGAATTTTTCAGAGCAAAAAAACGTTTCAAAGTCCTTGCCAGGTTCTACGGCGGAAGAATGGCATCACTTATCCCTCAGGCATTGTCAATAAGCGTATTTTTAAGCGGTACGATGATTTTATTTTCCGGTGTAACTGACGTTTCGTCTTCGGTAATTAAAAGGCTTGTGGAATACATTCCCGTATCCGTTTTAGATTTCTTCCATTTTACGATAAGTGTTATAGGTATTATTCTTTTATTTATTTCAAGGGGCTTACTGCTCAGAATAAAAAAAGCCTATTCTTATGCCGTTATTCTCTTGGCGTTGCTTTTTCCGTTGGCATTAATTAACGGATACGGTTATGAAAAAATAGTGTTTCTCCTTGTAATGCTGGCACTTGTAATTCCGTCAAAAAAATATTTTTACAGAACTTTAAGTTTAATTGCCGTTAAGCTCAGTACGGTATGGTTTATGATGATATCGGCAGTATTTATTACTTCGGTTTGGCTAAGCTTTTTTGTATACAGGCCTAATATTTATTCTTGGGCGGAGTTTGGGACAAATCTGTTTTCTGCCAGTGATTGGGGCAGATCTTTAAGAATTTGTATCGGTATGCTTATAACCATAGCTATTGTTATAATTTCCGAACTTTGGAAAAGGTACAGATATAAACAGTCAAGCATAGATTTGGACAATATCAGAAAAATTTCAAATGAATCAAAGTATGTTTACGGCAGGTATGCCTTTGAAAACAGAAATATTTTTGATATGAATTCCGAAGCATTTATGATGTATTCCCAAATAAATAACAGTGCCGTAGTTTTCGGCGATCCTGTCGGCAGCAATAAGGATGCGGGCGAACTTATTTGGGACTTTAAGGAAATGACCGATTCCAAAAATATTAATCCTATTTTTGTGTATTTGGGATATAAGAATTTGAAATTCTACGACGATATCGGGCTTGATATAGCCTCTTTCGGCGTAGATGCGAATATCTCTCTCGATAAATTCTCTTGTGACGAGAAAAACATTTCGGATATCAAAAATCTTTCCGACAAATTTGAAAAAGACGGTTATACTTTTGAAATAATTGACAGAGAAAAATTTATTGAAAACAAAAAGTATATCGGTTTTATAGATTATCAATGGGAAAAAGATTTTAATAATTTAAAGAACAAAATGTTTGATGTTTCTTCCAATGCTGCCGATAAATTCATAATAGTTAAAAAAGATAATTTTATATCGGCATATGCATATCTTTTGACTGCTCAAAATAAATATGAAGCGTTTGTTTCCAACGTCAGATATACTTCCGACTGCAATGAAGATATTTTGAAGTACATTTTGTTTAAGTCCGTATGTTATGCCAAAGAAGAAAATTTCAAATGGTTCAATTTGGGTTTAACTCCGTCGGTTGATGAAGTTGTTATTGATGAAGATTTTAATAAAAAGGCAAAGTTTTTTGTTTTTGCCGAACATTTTAAATATGATATGGCAGCTCTAAGAGAGTTTAAGTCCAAATTTGCTCCTGTCTGGAAGAAAAAATATATTGCGTTCTATTCCGGCAACCGTATGATATATTTCTTAAGAGATTTCCTGTACATTTATTCTTAAATACGTGATGTTGTATTTCAGTTTGTTGTTACATCGTTTCATCATTAATCTTCCAATCTTCCAATCTTCTAAATAATTGCCTACTGAAAAATTTTTTTGTATAATAATCAAACATCTTATGAAAACAAAATTGTTGGTTATCACACTTTTTTTGTTTATCTCGTCATTAGGTTACTCTGTAGAAATAGTAGACAGAGCTTACAGAGAGAGTTTTTCTGGAGATGCTGTAAAAGAAGATTATTTTAAAATTCAGATGAGAACTGCGAATTTTTTCGACAGGCAGACATCTTCGGTTAACTGGCTTATAGAAAGTTACAGAGGAACTTCCAAATACAGCTATGACCTCTTTTCCCGTTCGTTTATTGTCGGTAAAAACGGTGTTTTGGATGCACAGGCTTTTACTTACGATCAGGCAATAGCAGCCCTTTCATATCTCCTTGCCGGTCAGAACAAAAAAATCGATAAAATATTAAGAGTTTGCGAGAGAGAATTTCCCATTCAAAAAAGCGACTATATAGGACTGTACAACGCATATAAAACGGATGTCCATCGTAAAAGATGGGGGCTTACGCCTGGTGCCGACGGGAACAGGGTACATTTGGGCCCCAATATGTGGATAGCCATTGCAGCGTTGCAGTATACTGCCGTTACGGGAAAAACGGATTTTATTCCTTTTGTGATAGATATGTTAAAATGGGCGGAACAGATAAAACATTACACTATGAGCGACGGCGAAAAAGGTGCTGCAAGCATGGGTTACGGGTGGGAACCGCCCGACTGGAGTAAAGTGTATTCCACCGAAAACGTAGTTGACCATTATGCCGTTTTAAAAATGTTGAAAAAACTTTATAATACCGGAAATGAAGATATAATAAACGACTTTAAAAAAGCCAAATATACCGTTGAAGATATCGACAGAGAAATGGCGAATATAGAAAGATGGCTGGTACGTTTGATATATGACAAAAATAAAATGTCGTTCAATATGGGCTACAATCCTAACGGTGTTGACAGAACCGATGCTCTTGATACCGTTTCCTGGACTATAGCGGCAGTTACGCCCGAAAGGTTGGCGGAATTGGGAATAGATCCGTTTGAAATGATTAAATTTGCCGATTACAATTATTTTGTTTCGGATTTTATAGATGATGCGGAAGTACAGGGCTACGATTTTACAAACGAGCAGGGAAGAAGAAAAGGTTACAGAATGATATGGTTTGAGGGAACAAATTTCCATATAGTAACTCTTCAAATTATGTCAAAATATGCCAAGAGTGTTGGGGAAGAAGAGTTGTCGGAAATATACAGGCAGAAAGCGGAAGATATTTTAACTAACGTGCATAAAGCTTCAAACTTAATAAAATTAATTGATAACGCATTACCTTACGTATCCAAGAAACCTAAAGAAAATGAAATACTTACCACTTTTGCCCGCGATTGGGAAATTCCGAGAGGAAAAGACGGTAACTGGGTGGCATCCTCATCTTCGACAGGATGGTTTTTAATTGCAGCTTCCGCCTTTAATCCGTTTGATTTTGATAACAGCGTAAGTTATAAGATTTTTAAGGAGAAACAATGAAAATAGTAATGCTTACCTGCTACGATGCGTTGACGGCAACATTATTGGCTGACTGCGGCATAGATGTTTTTCTCGTCGGCGATTCCGTAGGCAATGTAAAGCTTGGTTATAAAAATACACTTCCTGTTACTATGGATGACATGATACACCATACCAAGGCGGTTGCACGCGGAAATGTCGGCAAAGTAAAAATTGCTGCCGATATGCCGTACAAATCTTATGAAGATAATGCAACGTTTGCCGCAGAAAATGCAAAAAAACTTATCGCCGCAGGTGCCGATTATGTAAAGCTTGAGGGCGGTAGAGAAATAATGGATTCCGTTAAAGCAATTATCGGTGCGGGTATAAAAATTATCGGTCATTTGGGTCTGATGCCTCAGTCTATAGAAAAGATAGGCGGATACAAAATACAGTGTCGTGACGAAGAGTCCCGTAAAAAACTGTTGGAAGATGCCATTCTTCTTGAGCAGGCAGGCGTGTCAATGATAGTGTTGGAGGGAATTCCCGAAGATGCGGCAAAAACGGTTACCGAAAAATTGAAAATTCCCACAATAGGTATCGGTGCAGGAAGATACTGCGGGGGGCAGGTGCTTGTCAGCGACGATATGCTGGGAATGTTTGAAACTTTTAAACCGAAATTTGTTAAAAGATATGCAAATTTGGCAGGAGTAATAAAACAGGCTGCCAAACAGTACAGTAAAGAAGTTAAAGAAGGAATTTTTCCCGAGGAGGAAAATATTTACAAATGAAGATAATTAAGTCGCCTCAAGAGCTGCAGAAAATTTGTTTAAGTTTGGTAAGAAAGAATAAATCAATAGGTCTTGTTCCCACGATGGGTGCATTGCATGCAGGACATATTTCTTTGATAAAAAAATCCGTCTCACAAAATGATATTACGGTAGTTTCGGTATACGTAAACCCCATACAATTCGGCCCTAACGAAGATTATAATAAATATCCGCGTCCTATAGAAAACGATATAAAAATCTGTAAAGAAAATAAAGTTGATTTTTTATTTCTTCCGACGAATGAAACTCTTTACGGTAAAAAATTTTTAACTTATGTTGCAACTGAAGAATTATCCAAAATAATGTGCGGCGTTACAAGACCCGTACATTTCAGAGGAGTGACAACAGTAGTATCAAAATTATTGAATATTTCTCTTGCGGACAGAGCATATTTTGGTTTGAAAGATTATCAGCAGTACATAATAATTAAAAAGATGGTTGAAGATTTAAATATCAGAACAAAAATTATCGGCTGTCCGATAGTAAGAGAAAAAACGGGTATTGCTCTTTCCAGCAGAAACACTTATCTAACGCAGGAAGCAAAAGCCGAAGCTGACGGAATATATAAGGCGTTATGCAATGCGAAAAAAGACTTTTCCGATGGTAAAACTCTTGCTGTTGTAAAGAAAAATCTTGAAAAAAACATTTTGAAAATTAAAAACAGCAAAATAGATTACGTGGAATTGAGAACTGCGGACACTTTGGAATCCGCCTCAAGAAGCGATAAAAAAGTGTTGGCTGCAGTTGCCGTAAAAGTCGGTAACGTAAGACTGATAGACAACATTGTAATGACAGCTTAAAACAACAATGTACAATGTATAATGTACAATGTACAATAAACGACAGAAAAACGGCTGTCATCCCGCACTCGATGCGGAATCTCGCAGTTGCCGTTAATTATAAATTATAAATTGTCGTCTAAGGGGGATTTATGAGCAAAGTAAGAAGGCAGTACATCGTAAAGCCTAATATCCAGATAAGGTATCTGGTGATATTGGCTTGTATTATTGTCGTGCTGGCAATTCTTATTTATTATATGTTTTTGGATACGCTTTTAAGTTCTCCGGGAATGGACCAGCTCAGTGCCGGTGCAATCAAAAATTTTGTCAGAACTTATACCAACGGATTTTTTTGGGTAACGCTTATTTTTATGGCGGCAGTATTGATAGAAAGTATTTTTTATTTTCACAGAATTGTCGGTCCGATATTTTTCTTTGAAAAAGTTATGAACAAAATTGCCGATGGAGATTTTTCTTTGGTTGTTCATCACAGAAAAAAAGATGAAACTATCGAACTGGCAGACAATATGAATAAGGCAATTGCCAATGTAAGAGAAACCGTTATAAAAGACAGAGAAAAAATCGGTTTGATAAATACTGCCATTGATAATAATAACAAAGACGAAGCTAAAAGACTTCTAAGTGAACTTTTGCAATGGTTTAAGACAGAAAAAGCTGAAAACGACAATGTATAATGTACAATAAACGACAAAACGGCAGGTTATAAGATTATGAGTTTATAAGGTTATAAAAGATAAAAGCAAAAAACTAATAAATTAATAAACTATAAAACAAACTAATAACCTGATAACCTAAATAACTTTTAAACTGTTAAACTATTCAACTGTTCAACTAAACAATAAACAATGACCATAAAATCTGACTACTTAATTATCGGCAGCGGTATTGCGGGGCTGAGTTTTGCGTTAAAAGCACACAAGGCAGGTACGGTATCGCTTATTACCAAAAGAAAACTTTTTGATTCCTCCACGGGAAAAGCTCAGGGAGGGGTAGCTTGTGTTACCGATAAAGACGATACTTTTGAATCTCATATAAGAGATACTCTTGTAGCGGGTGCAGGGTTGTGTAATGAAGAAATTGTAGAAATTGCCGTAAAAACTGCTCCGGACAGAATAAAAGAGCTTATTGATATGGGAATGAAGTTTGCCAAGAAAAGTTATAAAGATTCCGATTCCGAATTTGAACTGGGGCTTGAGGGAGGACACAGCAAAAGAAGAATTCTCCATGCGGGCGATATTACCGGCGAAGAAATAGAAAAAGTTCTTATAGATAACGTTAAAAAAGTTGAAAACATAAATATTTACGAAAATCATATGGCTGTAGATTTAATTATCGACAAAAACAAAAGATGTTGCGGTGCTTATGTTTATGACGAAGAAAAATCTGCCGTTGAAACATTTTTGGCAAAAGTTGTTGTTCTTGCCTGCGGCGGTACGGGCAAAGTGTATCTTTATACATCCAATCCCGATGTTGCTACGGGCGACGGTATTGCCATGGCATACAGAGCCGGGGCGGATATAGCCAATATGGAATTTATTCAGTTCCATCCGACATGCCTTTTTAATCCGGTTGCAAAATCTTTTTTAATTTCGGAAGCCGTTAGAGGCGAGGGGGCAATTCTTAAAAATCAAAAAGGCGAAGCCTTTATGGAAAGATACCATCCTTTAAAAGATTTAGCTCCCCGAGATATAGTTTCCCGTGCGATAGATACGGAACTTAAAAAGAGCGGCGACAAATTTGTATATCTTGATATTCGTCACAGAGGCGAAGATTTTCTTGTTAAACGGTTTCCCAATATTTATGAAAAATGTTTGTTTTACGGTATAGATATGGCACGCGATATGATACCGGTTGTTCCTGCGGCACATTACTGTTGCGGAGGAATTGCCGTAGATAAATATGCTCAAACGACAATAAAAAATCTTTTTGCCATAGGGGAAAATGCCTGCAACGGTCTGCAGGGAGCAAACAGACTGGCTTCAAATTCTCTTCTTGACGGGCTTGTTTTTTCCGAGTACGCATATCAAAAATCCAAAGATATGCTGAAAGATATTTTTATTAATGATAATGTTCCGGAATTTGTTAATGAGGCTACGGGAAACGGCGATCCGACAATAATGCTGCATAACTGGGAAGAAGTAAGAAGATTGATGTCGAACTATGTTGCTATTGTTCGCAACGACGAAAGACTGCAGATGGCACTTAAAAGAATAGAACTTATTAAAGATGAAGTGAAAAACCATTTCAGAGATTTTAAGGTAAGTATAGAACTGTTGGAAATAAAGAATATTGTTGATGTTGCGGAAATTATTGTCAGGTCGGCTATGTTAAGAAAAGAAAGCCGCGGTGCTCACTACACATCCGACTATCCGTCCCCCCTTCCCGAAAAGAAAGACACTATAATAAATATCAAATAATAACATAAAATTTCTCATACCGAAAAAATAGTATATCTTAAAATTAAATCAAATATTAAAAGCTGTTTCTTATTTATAAATTTTTTGCTATAATATACGGTTGTTATTTTATAAAAAGGTAAAGGTGTTTTTATGGAAAATATCATTAAAATCAGAGGTGCAAGACAGCACAATTTAAAAAATATCGATATTGATATCCCGAAAAATCAGCTTGTCGTTGTAACAGGGCTTTCCGGCTCGGGGAAATCTTCGCTTGCTTTTGATACAATTTATGCTGAAGGGCAGAGAAGATACGTAGAATCTCTTTCGGCTTATGCCAGGCAGTTTCTCGACCTAATGGACAAACCCGACGTAGATATAATCGAGGGATTATCCCCCGCAATATCAATAGAGCAGAGAAACCCGTCGCACAATCCTCGTTCCACCGTAGGAACGGTTACCGAAATATACGACTATTTAAGGCTTCTTTTTGCAAGGGTAGGTGTTGCCCACTGCCCCAAATGCGGAAAGAAAGTCAGCCCGCAATCATCTCAACAGATAATTGACGAAGTAATGAAACTTCCCGAAGATTCCATGATATATATTTTTGCTCCTCTTATAAAAGGCAAAATCGGAACTTACGAAGAGCTGTTTACAAGATTGTTGAAAGACGGTTTTAACAGAGTGCGTGTGGATAAAAAAATTTACAGCCTTGACGAAGACATAACTTTAGACAGGTACAAAAAACACAATATAGATATTTTGGTTGACAGAATAAAAGTGTCGAAAGAAAACAAGTCGAGAATTTCTTCTTCGATAGAAACTTCTTTAAAGCACGGAAGAGGTCTTGTTTCCGTGGCGGTTCTTGATGACAAAAAAAATATTAAGAATGAAAAAGTTTTCAGCGAACATTATGCCTGTATAGACTGCGGAATAAATATTGCCGAAATTGAGCCGAGACTTTTTTCGTTCAATACACCGCACGGTGCATGTCCCGACTGCGGAGGACTGGGCAAAAAAATAGAAATAGATGAAGATTTGATTGTTCCAAGCAAAAATTTGTCCGTTGAGGACGGTGCAATAAAAGCATGGGCTAACCCCATAACCACCAGAACACACAGATGGAAAACTTCTTGGTCGGGCTACTATTACGAAATGCTTTCCGATGCATGCAGCAAATACGATATTCCAATGAATAAACCTTGGAAAAACCTCACAAAAGCTCAACAGGATATTTTGTTATACGGTAAAGGCGACTTTGAGGGTGTAGTAACCAATATGCAAAGAAGATATACCGAAACAGAATCCGATTTTGTAAAAACTGCAATTTTTAACGAATATATGACACAGAGAACATGTCCTGCCTGCAAAGGCAAAAGGCTGAAAAAAGAAGCGTTATCCGTTCTTGTCAACGATAAGTCCATTATGGACATTACCGCAATGTCGGTAGATAAAGCCGTGAAATTTTTTGAAAATATTAAGTTTACCGCTAAGGAAAAAGAAATTTCAAAAACTATCATGAAAGAGATAAAAGCAAGGCTTAACTTTTTGAACAATGTCGGGCTGGGATACCTTTCTCTTGACAGAGAAAGTTCCACTCTTTCCGGCGGAGAGGGGCAGAGAATACATCTTGCCACGCAGATAGGTTCGGGGCTTACGGGCGTATTGTATGTCCTTGACGAGCCGTCTATCGGTTTACATCAGAGAGATAACGACAAACTGTTAAAAACTTTAACGGCATTACGTGATATGGGCAACACTTTAATTGTTGTGGAACACGACGAAGATACCATGAGAACGGCAGACTACTTAATAGATTTAGGACCGGGTGCAGGCGTACACGGCGGAAAAATAGTTGCACAGGGTACTCCGAAAGAAGTGTTAAAAAACAAAGATTCTCTTACGGCAAAATATCTTAACGGCAAACTTTCTATACCTATAGAGAAAAGAATTAAGCCCGGCAGCAAGTGGCTTTCCGTACATGGTGCTGCACAGTTTAACTTGAAAAAAATTGATGTAGATATTCCGCTCGGACTTTTCGTCTGTGTTACGGGCGTTTCCGGCTCGGGAAAATCCACCCTTGTTTATGATATCATTTACAAGGCTCTTGCACAGAAACTTTACAGAGCGAAAGACAATCCCGGCAAACACGAAGATATTGAAGGACTGGAAAATATTGATAAAGTTATTATCGTCGATCAATCTCCTATAGGAAGAACACCTCGTTCAAACCCTGTTACTTACACTGGGGCATTCTCGATAATAAGAGAGCTTTTTGCTCAAACTCCGGAAGCCAAAGCCAAAGGGTTTACACCGGGCAGGTTCTCGTTCAATGTTAAAGGCGGCAGATGTGAAAACTGCCAGGGCGACGGAACTTTACAGATAGAAATGCAGTTTCTGCCCGACATTTTCGTAAAGTGCGATGTCTGCGGAGGAAGAAGATTTAACGAAGAAACTTTGCAGGTAAAATATAAAGGCAAAAATATCGACGAAGTTTTAAATATGACGGTTGAAGAAGCTGCAAAATTTTTTGAAAATATTCCACGCTTGAAAAATATTTTATCTACATTAAACGAAGTAGGTTTAGGCTATATTAAAATCGGTCAGTCTTCCACCACACTTTCCGGCGGAGAAGCACAAAGAATTAAACTTGCAACCGAGCTTTCCAAACGCGGAACGGGAAGAACTTTATATATCCTCGACGAGCCTACTACCGGTCTTCACTTTGAAGATGTAAAAAAATTGTTGGATGTATTACACAAACTTGTTTATGCAGGAAACACTGTCTTGGTTATTGAACACAATATGGATGTTATAAAAACTGCGGACTGGATTATTGATTTAGGCCCTGAGGGCGGAGACGGCGGCGGAAAGATTGTTGCCGAGGGCGCCCCGGAAAAGATAGCCGTTTCCCCAAAATCTTATACCGGTCAATTCCTTAGGAAACACTTAGTATAAATAAAATCATATTTTGTCCTTGTATTTGTCCGTCATTGCGAGCGAGACTTTGTCGAGCGTGGCAATCCGTCGTCGTTTTCGTTGACGCAAAAAGGAAATCCTGTTCTCGTTTGCTCGATAGCTCAGTTTTCTTATTTTCGCAAACACGAAAACCATTCGCTTGAAATTTTTACGGCACTGGATACAACTTGAAAATTTCGCACGACCAATAGGAAAGCGTCGAACAAATCGTCCTAAGAATTTAATCTACTAATTCTTGCCTTAAAATTTCTTCGCTCATAGACGGTTAACGGTTTGCTCAAACAAAAAACTTCGCTTTACTCTGTATTGATATTCCTCACTTAATGCGGTATCTCGTCGTTTGTCGTTTATTGTACATTCTACATTGTACATTATAAATTGTCGTTTCGTTTGTCATCCCCGAGTGTTTTTGTCGGGGATCTCGTAGTTCTTCTAATTTAAAATATTAATCAGAGAAGTCTTTTTGTTTTTTTAGTGCCGAATTTTTTCTTAAAACTGTCAAATTCTTTTTTTAGGGAAAATCGTGTTTAATGTACGAAAATAAATACTCGGTATTATTTTTTTCTTTTTGAAATTCAAATTCATAAGTAAATGTTTTTAATAATTTTCATTCAAAAAAATTTCAGTAAATTTTAGGATTTATGGTTGTTTTGAATAAATTATTCAAAATAAAAAGAGTGAGATTGTTGCTATATTACAATCTCACTCTTGTAAGAAATACTGTTTTATTGTATTTCTTTCAATATAATATTATTTTAACTATAAAATATTTAAATAATTAACATCATCAGAATGTTTATAAATTCCAACAGTAATATTGTAAGCCAATCTTAAATATTTTTTATCACTATTTACTTCACTCTGAGGTATTTTTATATGCGAAATAAATCTTATACTTGGACCTTGTCCAACATCCCCCGGTATAAAATATGTAAAATATTTATTGCCTCTTGCATCAATACCTAAATCAGAAACATAACTTGTCAAAAAATTACTCCATGTATTGGAATCAGGGATACAATAAAAATTTCCATACTCACTATAGTAGGATTTTTGTGCCGATAAGATTGTTCCTGCAAGAGCATACCCTTCTGCCCATTTCGCTTTATCGATGTATCCGCGATAAATTGGTACCGAAATAACCGACAAAATAATCACAATAGCAATAGTGATAACCAACTCCACCAATGTAAAACCTTTTAATTTCCTTTTCATAATTTTTCTCCTTTTTTTCTTGAAAAATATGTAAAAAAATATTAAACTAGTAGCTGACAAATGCGGCACATTTGGTCAAATATGCTACTAGTTTGAGTAGAGCTTTCAGCTTTTGTGAGCTTATTTCTCTATTATATGTGATTGTGTTTGTACAAATATATTTCATATAATTTTATTTTTGTTATATTTTAATCATAAAATGAGCTTTATATGAGCTACTATGATTAATAATAACATAAATAATTAATTTTGTCAAGAGTTTTATTAAGGAGATTTTTTATGAATAAAGAATTAAAGGAATTTGTTAAAGAAATAAATAAAGGAAAAATTCGAGGTTCACAACAGATTATTGCAAAAGCTTTAGGAATAGATTACACTTCGGTATCTAAATGGTACAGCGGAAAAAATAAACCGTCGGAAGAAAATATTATTAAAATGGCAAATATATTTAAAAAAGATGCCGAAGAAATTAAAAAAATATTCTTTTCAAATACAACGGAGCAACGGGAAGAAAATATCGGCAGAAACGAGATAGAACTTCTTAAAAAAGAAATAGTTTTAAGAGACGAAAAAATAAGTATTTTGGAAAAACAGATAAAATTTCTCGAAGAGCAAGTGGCTTTTTACAAAGAAAAATTAAAAAATCATTAGCGGAAAAGTTTTATCCGGTTTATATAAATTTTTAAAAACAGTTATTTTTTTGTTGAACTATCATTATAAAAAAAGTAAAATATGCAAACTATGGAAAATTATAAACTTTTATCAGGAAATGAAGCTCTTGCACAGGGAGCTTACGAAGCAGGACTTAAATTTGCGGCTTCCTACCCGGGAACGCCGGCAACGGATATTTTGGAATATCTGGCAGAATTTAAAGAAGTTGATGCACAATGGTCGATAAATGAAAAAGTTGCGTTTGAAGTTGCACTCGGCGCCGCATTTGCAGGCGTGCGCTCCATTTATTCATCGAAACATGTCGGTATAAATGTTGCTATGGACCCTTTAATGACGGCAGCATATTCAGGGATAAATGCCGGTTTTGTTATCGTTACGGGTGACGATCCCGGAATGCATTCGTCTCAAAACGAGCAGGATAACAGACTGGTTGCAAAATTTGCAAAGATTCCTCTTTTGGAACCTTCCTCTCCGGCAGAAGCAAAAAAATTAATTAAACTTGCTTTTGAAATAAGCGAGAAATTCGATACTCCAGTACTTTTCAGAATGACGACGAGAGTTGCTCATACCAAAGAAAATGTCGAGATAGGCGAAAGAATAGAAGTGGAAAATAAACCTTTCGAGAAAAATCCTAAAAAGTATGTGATGGTTCCCGCAAATGCATACAGAAAGCATATTGACTTGGAAGAAAAATTAATAAAAATGCAGGAATTTTCCGACAATTTAAAAGAAAATTCCGTTGAAATAAAAGATAAAAAGCTCGGTATCGTTACGGACAGCGTTTCGTACATGTACGTTAAGGAAACTTATCCGGATGCTTCGGTACTGAAACTTACAATGACGTTCCCTTTTGCCGACGAAAAAATAAAAGAGTTTTGTTCTCAGGTAGAGAAAGTTATAGTAGTTGAAGAGAGTGAGCCTTTTATTGAAGAACATCTTTTACGGATGGGAATAAAATGTCAGGGGAAACATTATACTTACAGGGTCGGCGAGCTTAACCCGGAATCGGTTAGGGATATAGTCGAGGGAAACCCTAAAACTTCTTACCCTAAACCGGGAAGAAAACCTGTTTTATGTCCGGGATGTCCGCACAGAGCAACTTTTGTTGCTTTAAGAAAAACCAAAGTTGTTGTGGCAGGCGATATAGGTTGTTATACCCTCGGGGCAACACCTCCGCTTTCCGCTCTGCATACTACGGTTTGTATGGGTTCAAGCGTAACAATAATGAGCAGCTTAACAAAAATTCTCGGTAAGGATAAAGCCGTTGCCGTTATAGGCGATTCAACTTTCTGCCACTCGGGAATAGAGGGACTGGTCAATTGTGCATACAATAAAACTAAAGGTGTAATAATAATTCTTGATAACGGAACTACCGCAATGACCGGCGCTCAGACTAACCCTGCAACGGGTGTTACGGCTAAAGGCGAACAGACAAAAAAACTTGATTTGGTTCAGCTCTGTAAAGCGTGCGGTGCCGATAATGTTGAAGTAATCGGCGACAGTTCTTCCGTGATAGAAGCAAAAATAAGAGAATATACGGCAAAAGATGAACTTTCCGTTTTGATAGTAAGAATAGGTCTTTGCAAAATGATAGACAGAAGCAAGAAACCTGCACCGAAATTTTATGCGGATAAATGCAAAAAATGTTATATGTGCGTAAGTGTTGACTGCCCTGCAATATTTAAAGACGAAAACGGAAATATAAAGCTGAACGAAAATTTATGTGCAGGCTGCAACGTCTGCGTACAGCAGTGTAAATTTTCAGCTTTGGAAAAAGCAGAAAATTAGTTTATAAGCTGATAAGGTGATAAGCTGATAAGTTTGTTGTAAAAAATCGCATAGCGATTTTTGCTAATAAATAAAAAATTTTGTAAAACAAAATTTTACTTAAAACACTCAGCTTCTCAGCTAAGAAAAACGAGGTTTTTCTGACTCAGCTGAGAATTTGCAAAGCAAATTCGGCTCAGCTTAATTTATAAGTAAAGGTTTTATGTTTTGTCTTGTCAATAAAAAAGAGGAGTAAATTAAAATGAATGAAACGGTGAATATATTATTCTGCGGTACCGGCGGGCAGGGAATTTTGACCGCTGCGGAAATTGTGGCGCTTGCTGCAATGTACGACGGACACCATGTAAAAAAATCCGAAGTTCACGGC
>CAJOJJ010000013.1 GCA_905234925.1 uncultured Endomicrobiia bacterium | reverse complement strand
CTTTCCGCAAGGGAATTAACCGCATCGTCATCCTCGGTATCTGTTTCACCCATGGAATACATGGTACCCAATGTACTTACTACTACTTCTTTTGCTGCCAAACCTGCTATTAAAGCTACACCCATCTTGCCGTTAAACCCGATAGGCCTTATAACCGGTTCAATAAAGTTCCCCAATCTTCCTATATAGCTCTGTTCCATCTGAACTGCGGCTACTTCATCTTCGGAAAGATTTTGTTCTGCAAGCTTTTCCTCGTCAACCTGCGGAAATGTCATACCTGCCCAAATAAGAACGGACATAAACAATATAATTGTACCGGCTTTCTTAAGATACATCCAGCCTCTTTCCCACATCTTAAGGAGCAAACCTTTTATCGTCGGTATTCTGTAAGGAGGAAGCTCCATAACAAAATAACCCGGCTCGCTCTTAAACAAAGTTTTCTTAAATACCCATCCCGAAAACAATGCCAAAATTACGCTTAACAGATAAAAAGCAAACATCGTCAATGTCGCCTGAGAAGAACTTGCAGAGAAAAATGCCGCTATAAACAAAGCAAATATAGGCAACTTCGCGCCGCATATCATAAACGGTGTAACAAGAAGCGTTGTAATTCTGTCTTTTGGGTTATCAATTGTTCTGGTGGACATCATTGCAGGCACTGCACAACCGTTGGTTGCAATCAATAAAGATGCAAATGATTTTCCGTGCAGACCGAACTTTCTCATAACTCTGTCCATAATAAACACTGCTCTTGCCATATACCCCGTATCTTCAAAAAAAGCAATTGCAAAGAACATAAAAATAATCAACGGGAAGAAACCCAACACTCCGCCGACTCCGCCGATAATACCGTCAACAATCAATGATTGAAACATTCCTTCCGGAATAATGCCCGAAACGAAATCGGACAGCCACTCTATGGCAGCTTCAAACCAACCTACTACAGGTTCCGAACACGTAAACGTAAACCAGAAAATTAAAAACATTACACAAAGGAATATAGGTACAGACCAAAATTTATTTAAAACTATCTTATCAATAGCTTCTGAAACATCTTTCTTTGCGGCTTTTGCTTCCGATAAAACATCGTCAACAACAGAATTTATCCAAGCATAAATTTTATCTGCAAAAACGGCTTCAATACTTTCGTTAAATAATGACAAAATTTTAGCATTACTTTTTTCGGCTTGATCTTTTATTTTAAAATATTCTACGGAAGGTTTTATTTTTTCCATAGCATAAGAATCTTTTTTTACCAATTCCAATGCCAGCCAGCTTGTCGGATATTTTACAGTGAGAGAAGAATCTTCAAATATAATTTTGGAAAGAGAATCTCTTTCGGCTTCAATATCTTTACCATAATTTATTGAAACGGATTTAATTTCTTTCTTCTTGTTCAATACATCAATTACGGTATTTAGCAGTTCTTCAGTGCCTTTATTTTTACTTGCAACTATAGGAACTGCGACGACATTATATTTTTCTTCCAGTTTTTTGTAATCTATTTTTTTACCTTTATTTTCCAAAATATCGGTCATATTCATAGCTATAATTACGGGAATTTTTAACTCCGAAAGCTGTGCATATAAATAAAGGTTTCTTTCAAGGTTGGAAGAATCCACTACATCTATTACAAGTTCCGGTTTTTCCTCTATAAGAACATTTCTTGCAACTACTTCATCTTCAGAGCTTGCCTGAAGTCCGTAAATACCCGGCAAATCTATAATTTGAAGTTCGTAACCGTCTCTTGTTATGAACGCTTCTTTCTTTTCAACGGTAACACCGGGATAGTTACCTACATGCTGTCTTAATCCTGTTATATTGTTAAACAGGCTGGATTTACCGCAATTCGGGTTTCCCGCCAAACATATTTTTACGCTTTTTAAATCACTCACTTTATTTTGCTCCTTTTATTAAAAAATATTTCATATTTTTAGCTGATAAGTTGAGCCGTGAACTTCGTTCCCTCAGCTGAGGAGCTGAGACGTTTCAGGCATTTTTCGCTTTGCGAAAAATCTATTTATTATCAAAATTGCTTCGCAATTTTTACAACAAACTTATCAGCTTATCACCTTATCAGCTTATAAGCTAAAAAATCACTTTGCGATTTTTTATGCTTCAACGACAATTTGTTTCGCTTCATCTTTCCTGAGGCTTAAGTTATAACCCCTTATAGATACTTCTATAGGGTCGCCGAGAACAGATTTTTTTGTTACAACTACCTCAACACCTTTCAACACACTCATAGAAAGCAATTTTTTTGTTAAAACAGGATCGGTTGCAGTTATTTTTTTCACTTTAGCTTTTTGATCCAGTTTCAAATCGCTTAAAACCATCTCCATTTTTTTCAATTCTCCTTTAGGATTAATATTTATATTTTTCTTTTTATCAATTTATCATACCGCACTCGATGCGATATCTCGTCGTATTTCTATATTTTAGTCTGCTTTAAAATCTTTAGCTTATTTTAATTTTTTTAGTTTAGGCAAATAATTTTAGTTTTTTCTAACTTATTTGTCAAGCAAAAAATGCCGCAAAGGGATGAAGAGGTAAAAAGTTAAATATACAATTATGTAATATATTTTATTTATTATTCATATGTTTAAGGGCATTTTTTGCTTTTTGGTGGTTAGGGTTAAGACGGAGAGCTAACTCAAACATCCTTTCCGCTTCAAGATATTTTCCTTTGGCATAAAGAATCAAACCCTCTTTATATTTCGAATCCGCCATTTTTTCATCAATGACGATTTCTTCTTCCTGTTCCTTTTTAATCGGAGAGTTTTGAACGGTTTGCTTTTTAATGGTTTTGGAAAGCTCCTCCACGGATTTGGCGATATACTGCTTTGCCGAAGAATAGTAATTAAATGAGCTTGTATATTTGGAACTTTTTACGAAATTCTGAAGAGTTTCCATTTTCTTAATACAGGATATCCACTGATTATTTTTAAACAACATTATACCCTCATTTAACATATTATTGGCATTAAATTCAAACTCTTTCGTCTCTTCTTCTCTTATTGAATCGGAAACAATTTTATCAACTTTGTTATAATATTTTTTTACTTCTTCATTGGTATCATCAAACTGAAGATATTTTGACCACTGTTTTAAACATTCATAATAATTATTTTTATAATAATTGACATAACCGGAAGAATAGGAATACTGCTCAAAATTGCTTTCCAGTTCGGAATCCGATTTTTCCGCCATTGAAGATTTTATTTTGTTATAATAAAAGTTAGGCGATTCATAATCCGGATAATCCATAATTATTCTCTGAAGCAAATCCGTAGCATACAAATACTGTTTATCGGAATAATACTTTTTTGCCTCGTTAAACATTTTTTCCGCCTGTTTCCGAGACAATTCCGCCTGATTAAGAGCGGCTTTTGCCTCTCTGTCAAGCTCGCTTTTAACTTTACCCCTTTTGCCCCATCTGAGAGCAACGGAAAATCTGTTTATAATATCCAATTCATTAAAATCTATCGAATAATTAACTATAAATGAAGAAATTGCCGCACCGAAACCTGCAGTAATATGGTCCGTGTAATATCCGCCCCTTAGCGAGAATTTTTCTATAAATTTATATTCTACGCCTGCAGCAATTTCATTGTGAGAATCTTCGTTTCTTACGTCAAGCGAAAATGTTATGGTATCTTTACTTGAAAAATGATATACGACAGGTATCTGCATTAACGTACTCAGCAAAAAAACATTTTGAAATTTTTCGTTATATTCGTCGAGCGTAACACCCGAATTATAAAAATTCTGTGCAGAAAACCCCAAACCGAAATTTGCCTGAAAATATTTTAAATTCACATCATTAAAAAATTTCGATACTGCCGCATCTATAGAATATCCGCCGTTTTTCTTCTCGTACAAATCCAAATAAATATATTTTGCGTTTACACCGACTGCCGTTTCGATAGATTTTATTTCCGTTGCAACGGCAAGTATATACGCCCACTGATTAGTATTTACCGTTTTCGGCGCATCAAAAGGATCTTCTCTCAGTTCAACGTCGCCGCTTGCCAAATCTATTGCATTAAAACCGATTGAAAAATTATCAAACAGACGGTAATTTATTGCCGCCGAATTATAAGAAGTTCCGTTGAAAAGATTATATCGGGACAGTTCGAAAGTATTATAGTCAAAATAATTTAAAAGAGACGGATTGTAGAAAATTATTGACGGATCATCAAGGTTATTAAGTACGGTTTCTCCCTGTGCAAACGATGATACCGACGGACCGTGCGAAAGGAAATTTTTTCTTTTTCCTTTTGCATAAACATTCGCAACAAAAAGTAAAGATATCACTAAAACCAAAATTATTTTATTATTAAAAGTCTGCATCGTTCCGTACTCGTACGCCCTGAAGAATATTTTTTCTTAACTACACACAGATATGTGCCGTTGTATAAAATGCTGCCGTAATCGTCTTTACCGTTATAAGAATATTCGTTATTCCCTGCCGAAAGGTTATCACACAACACATGAAAAATTTTGTCTCCGTATTCGGAATATATGTCTATATCGGCTTTTCCGCTTTCTTCCATTTCAAAAAATATTCTTGTATTTTGGCCTTTTTGCGGATTGAAAGGGTTGGGAGCATTGTATGCTTTTTTAATTTCACCCAGAGTAATAAACGAATAAACCGCCGGAGAAAGAAGTTTGGCTCCGTATTGATTTTCCGTTTCAACTTTCCAATAATACCTTGTTCTGGGAGATAAATTTCTTACGGTATAATTAGCCTGCGTGATATCTGCAATCTGTTCCATGGAACTTTCTGACGGTCCTAAATAAAGAGTATATTTTAAAACGTCATCCGAGACGCCTTTTTCTGCACTCCATTTGAAATCTACGGAAGCATTTGACGATGCATTATCGTCCTGCAAATTGATATTTAAATTTTTAAATGTATGAGGTCTTTCGGTTACAACAAAAATCTTTTTATTATTTTCCGTGCTGTATATGCCGGGGAAATTATCGTTGTCGGCAACAACATAATATTCGTATGCTCCGTAATCAACAGCAAGGTTTGCGGAATAGAAATCACTCCCGACGGAATTTAATTCAATTTCCGTGTAAGTATCCGTTGAATTTTGTTTTTTGTAGTAAAGTTTGGGATATCCTGACGTTACCGGAAGGCCGTATTGATCGACATATTTTACTTTTATTTCGGTATTTCCCTCGCTTTTTATTGAAATAACATTTTGGAGGCTGTCCGAATCTATTAAAGTATTATACGTGTCCGGGGTGTAATCAAAAAGATAAAAGAAAGATTTTTCTGCAGAAACTTCTTCAGAAGCGGCGGATGTGTCATATTTCAGTTCTATTTCTCCGACAAAATCAATGTACGAATCTGCATTTATCCAGTTCGACTGCATTGAAAACTGTGCAGGCGCCAAATAAATATCCGCTTCTATATCACTTTCCGAAATATGCGTTGCAAAAACATTTGAACATAAAAAAAGCGACAAAAATAAAAAAAAATTTAAACATTTTCTCATAGCACGAAAAAGCTTAAAAACTAAAAAGTTAAATATCTGAATAGTTGAAAAGTTATTTAGGTTATAAGGTTATTAGGTTATTAGTTTGTTTATAGTTTATAGTTTACAGTTGTCGTTAAACTTATAATCTTATAACCTTATAAACTCATAACCTGTCGTTTATTGTACATTGTCGTTATAAAATCGGGGTGACCGGATTTGAACCAGCGACCTCTCCCACCCGAAGGGAGCGCACTAGCCAACTGTGCTACACCCCGATTAATTTTCCAATATTTCCAGTACTTCTTCCAACTCTTTCTTTATATCAAGAACTGCCTTTGAATCAATCTCCGTTTCACCTTGAGCAAAATCAAACAAGTCAATATTTTTCTTTTTTCTTCTGTCAACTTTAAGATACTTTTTTACACCCTCTATGGTAAGTCTTCTTGTGTAAAGAAGTTCCTTTACTTTTTTTATAAACTCTACATCTTGAGATGAATATTTTCTTATTCCCGAATGTCTTTCGGGTTTAATCTGTGTAAATTCTTTTTCCCAATATCTCAATGTATATGCGGGAACGCCTGTCCTTTCCGCAACTTCTCTTATACTTAAGTATTTTTTATCAGGTCCAAGCATTTTTCTTTTAAGGTAAAACTACGAGATCTTTCGACTTCATAAATGCTTCGCATTTATTTCGCTCAAGATGACAAAATATAAATTTTATTTAACTAAAAATTTCTTTTGACTGCTTGAATTTTATTTTCTTCTTAGGTTCTATCAGTATTGTCTCGCCGGTTTTCGGGTTTCTGCCTTTTTTAGTTTGAGTAACCAAAAGATTAAAACTTCCAAAACCCGTAACAACAACTTTTTCGCCGTTGGTAAGCGCTTTCAGCATTTCTTCAAAAATCTTATTTACCACGACTGTCGCATCTTTTTTGGACGGCATCAAATTTGATATCTTGTCTATTATATCATTTTTTGTCATAAAATACAAACCTTTTTTTAAAATGATAACCTATTTTTGTAATTTTGTGTTTTTGTCGTTTATTATACATTGTACATTGTCGTTACTCTGCTTTCGGCGTTCTTGTCATCAAATCATACACTGCCTGTTTGGCATCTTTATTTTTAAACAAAACTTCATATACCTGGTTTATTATCGGCAGTTCAATATTCATTTTCTGCCCCAATTTATATGCACTTATGCAGGTATTAACACCCTCGGCAACCATTTTCAATTCGCTTTCCGCTTCTTTTAAAGTTTTGCCTTTGGCTAAAAGTTCCCCGAGGTTTCTGTTTCTGGAATGTTTGGAAAAACACGTTACCATTAAATCGCCTGCACCGGAAAGCCCGTAGAAAGTCTCTTCTTTCCCGCCCATTGCAATACCTAAACGGACAAGCTCTTTCAGCCCTCTGGAAACTATTGCAGCTTTAGTATTGTCGCCGAAAGATAAACCGTCTATCACTCCGCCGGCAATGGCAAAAACATTTTTTAAAGATGCACCCAGTTCCACACCTATAATATCATCCTGTGTATAAACTCTAAAATAGTCATTGATAAAAAGATCTCTTACCTTTATTGCAAGCTCTTTATTTTTTGAGGCTGATGTTACCACCGTAGGAATTTTTTTAGAAACTTCTTCCGCATGGCTCGGTCCGGAAAGAGCAACAATTTTGTCTTTTGTCTGAGGGAAAATCTCTTCAATTATTTGAGAAACTCTTAATAAAGTGTCCGTTTCTATGCCTTTTGTGGCACTGATAACAAGTTTTGTCGATAAATCAATACCGAGATTTTTAACAGACATAACGGTAGAACGCAAAAAGTGAGACGGAACAACAAAAAGTACGGCTTCCGTTTCATTAATTATATTTAAATCGCTTGAAATTACAACACTTTCGGGAATATTTGCTCCGCCGATAAAAGGAATTACTCTTTCTTTGTTCAGCTTTTCGGCAGCTTGTTTATTTATTTCCCAAAGATATACTTTATGTTCGTTATTTGCAAGAAGACAAGCTAATGTCGTTCCCCACGAACCAGCTCCTAGTACACTTATTTTCATATATACCCCTTATATCTTGTTTTCTTTTCCTGCAACCAGTCTCTTAATATTTGCGGAATGTTTTATAATGACAATTGCCGCAACCAACACGGAAAAAATTAGAATCTCGCTTGAAGAATCAAAAAAATATAAACTTATCGGCAATGTTGCTGCCGCACATATAGAAGAAAGTGAAACATATTTTGATATCGATAACATTATCGCAAAAACTAAAAGACATACCAGTGTCGCAACAGGATTTATTGCCAAAAATGCTCCGCATCCGGTCGCTACACCTTTTCCGCCTTTAAAGTTTAAAAATATGGTAAACATATGCCCCAAAACAACAGCAAGTGTTACCGCTATTACCAATATTTCCGATGACGGATTCATTTCTGCCGTTAAAAATACGGGAATAAAACCCTTTAATGTATCGCATAAAAATGCCAAAAGACCTAACGGTTTACTTAAACGGAAAACATTTGTTGCACCGGGGTTTCCCGAGCCGTATTTTCTGATATCAATTCCTTTAAAAAGTTTGGCAATTATATATGCAAAAGGAATTGAACCGATGATATAAGCTGCAATTAAGTATATCGCAAATTTCATAATGTCAGTATTATAGCATAAAAAATTTTTATAGACAAATAATTTTATTGATTGCTTTTGTTATTCAGTTTTAAATGATTATTTTTAATAAGTTTTAAAGGAAGGATTTACAAAACAAAAGTTCTTATGAATTTATATACTAAAGAGAGGTCTTCCGATTTTAAATTGTTAACCATTGAAACAATATCTTTTTTTAAATTTTTATCGTCTTGAAGATGATAAAATTCGAATAAATCTTTAGGTTCAACTTTCAATGCTTCAGCAAGTTTTTCAAGAACTTTTGCCGAAGGAAAACTTTTACCGCATTCTATTCTGCTTATATGTTTTTGGTCAACTTCTACCAAACCCGACAATTCCCATTGAGTCAAATTTCTTTTTATTCTATATTCTTTTATTTTTGCACCAAACAATTTATTAACATCTTTTACCATTTTTATACCCTCTTTATTTTCTAATATGATACCAATTTTAGAAATTAATAAAAATACCTAAAAATAAACTTTCTTGACTTTTTTAGGATTTTAAGGTATAATTACTATAAATAAAGTATATTTTAACCTTAAAGTAAACATTAAAATAGTAAAAAAGGAGGAATATTATGAAAAGATTAAAAGGTTTTACATTAGTAGAGTTGGTAATAACGATTGCTATTGTTATTATATTGTCAGTAATTTCTGTACCTATCTATCGTGGATATGTGGACAAAGCAAAATGGGCGGAAGCTTATGCATTAATGGGTGTTATACTTTCTGCACAGAAAAGTTATTATAGCGAATACGGTATTTTTTTAGATGATAATTTTGCTTTAGGCGGGTGGGTATTTTCTTCCTATTATCCTATATTGGAAATAGATGCAAGAGGCAATAAATATTTTACTTCGTTTGATCCTTGTCCACTGGGAGATACAGATTTTGATAGAAAAAATAATTTAAATGCATACATTTTTATCCCTGAAACATTAAGACATGGAAATAATACTTATTTACAATTAAGGTATAATGTAACAGACGGTAAAGGTGCCCAGTATAAAGAAAGACCTGATTTGAGTACGAGTTTTTAAAATAATAAAATAATTTAAAAAATTACAATTTTCAAATTAAATTATAAATTAAAGAACGTATTAACGTTCTGACCGGCAGGGGGATAACATAGCAATCCCTCTGCTTTTTACGGCAAAAACGACGCTGAAAAATGTAATCATAGCGGAATCAGATGGCTGTCCCAGCCGCCGAGCTTGGCATTTTTGTAAGTATAAATCGGAGTATTTTTGTCCTTTTTGGCATTGTAAAAATTCATTGCAGAGGTTGCCGTCATATCAACTTCAAGTCCTGCCGTTAACGCCGCTGCAGCCCAACCGATAACAGGAATACCCGAAAGTTCGCTTGCAAGAGTAATGAGCATTTGGCTCTGTATACCAAGAATATAAAGAGAAGATACCGATGCAAAGTTAACACCTGTCTTATCCGTTTCCGTATCGGGAAACATCGCACCTTTTGTGTTATATAACCCTGCAGAGGAAACTGCAACAAGCTGCGGCATTTTTATATTAAAAACTCTTTGAAACAACGGATAATTTTTATCGTTATCAAGGTTTTGTATTCCTAAAGCAACAAGTTTTTTATCATAAAAATTTTCGTCCTGAACATACCACGAATATTTATCTTTTCTGTACTCTTCCGGTTTAACAAAATGTGCGTGTACACCAACAATATTCAAACAATAATTTTTAGTTTTAAAATATTTTATTCCTTTGGAATTTTTCTTTATACCTAAAAGAGATTGAGGCGAGACCGACTTTAAATTAATATTACCGAAATTTAAACTTTTTATATCTTTTACAAATCTCGACGGAACAACAACTATTTTTGTATTATCGGCAGAAAATTCTTTCAGTATGGCTGCATAATTTACAAGGTATGCCGATACTGCAGCATCCTGCATTTTCTGTATTGAATTGACGACCGTTCTTAAATTTTTTACCCCGCCGTATTCCGTTCTGATACCGTTGCATTTATAATCGCAAAACGGTCCCGGAATTAATGAACCGCATACTTTGTCGGTAGAAAAGCTCGGCACATATAATGTAGGTATAACACCGAATATATCTTTAACTTTCCCTCTGATTGCGGATGGAACATTTGAGATAAGAACATCGTAAGTTAGACTTTCGGGATATCCTGCCGTTGATAAAATCGTTGCCGTTAAATTATTGGTAGTACCTAAAAAGTTTAATGTTCTTGCCTGAAGAGTTGCTATAGATAAAACAGCATTGTCGACTTTATTCTGAAGTATCGTTCTGTCTCTTATTATTTTGGCGATGTTTACCATCATCGCCCAACTCATTATGAGTATAAGAGCAAGAATAAGAGTGTATGGCAACACTTGCCCGCATTCGCTGACAAGAGATTGAATAGTTGAACAGCAACGACGAGATTCTTCGCTTTGCTCAGGATGACAAAAAAACGGCGAACGACACCGGATTGCCACGTCAGCACTGCGTGCTTCCTCGCAATGACGGCCTTTGTTTTGTCGTTTATTATACATTATACATTGTACATTATACATTGCTTTTTTTAAATTCTTTCGCTCCGGGGTAAGCTTTGTTATAAAAATCCCGGTCGGGCGACTTGACCATTCTTGCCCTTGCAGATTGTTCTCTTATAGGAACAAAAAGATTAAATAATTTATAGAAAATTATTCTTGTATCGTAAGCTATTTTTACATTATGTTTTTTTATTTGATTTCCGCTGTGGTCTTCCTTTTTATTGCCCAAAATTGTTTCATCCCAATGGGTAGTTTTATAATTCAATATACTTTTTGAGCTAAGCATATACGGGGCAAAAAATTTCCGTACCGTTTTTGATGCAACGTCGGCAATATTTTTATTCTCGGCAACTATAACTTTTCTTGTCGCATAAAATGCGGCATAATTTGCGTACATATCTTCAACGACAACTATACACACCTGTATTGCGGCAAACAATAAAACTGTGACGATAACGGTAATAAGAAGCCCCTCAATTAACGCTTGCCCGCGCTCTTCCATTTTTCTAAAACAAGGCACTTGCTGCCCCCATTATAACGGAAACAAAATCAAATTTATTGTGCCAGGCTGCAATAAAAAGTTTCAGCATACCGTAACTTGCCGCAAATAAAACTAAAGTAAATAATATAAATTCAACCGATGCTTGCCCGCGTTTGTTATACATTATACTTTGTACATTATACATTGTCGTTATTGTTCCACAATTCTCGGAGTAACAAAAATTAAAACGTTTGTTTTGTTATCAATAGTTTTTGTGTGCCTGAACAACGCACCAAGTATAGGAATGTCCGAAAGTATCGGAATACCGGATTTTTTCTTATCCTTATAGTTTTCTATAAGTCCTGCAATCACTATAGTCTGTTTATCTTTTAAAACAACATTGCTTTTCGCCTGCCTTTTGGCAATATTCGGAAAGCCCTGTACGGCATTAGACCAGTCCAGCCTTGAAAGTTCAGTTTGAATAACAAGGTCTATTTTGTCGTCGGAAAGAATTTTCGGCAAAATTTCGGTAATAATTCCGTATTCTTTCCATTCCACGTTTCCGCCGGAAACACCCGACACGGATATAGGAAATTCTCCTCCGACAAGGAAACGTGCTTTCGTTCCTGATTTTGTTACAAGTTTAGGTTTGGATAATACTTGAGCAGAGCCGCTCTCTTGGAGAAGTTTTAATTTTGCGGTAAGAGGAGTATAACGAACCCAGTCGTTAAATTCTACCAAGGACGGATAAGATGTTACCCCGTCCGCACCTGTAATAAATACTTCTCCCGTAGATATTTCATCTACCCATTTAATACCGTATTCATTGGCTTTGTTATTGTTGATTTCTGTTACTTCAATAGCAATCTCTACGAGATGTTCCGATGCGAAAAGATTTCCGCACGAAAGAAGAAATGCCATAGCAAAAAAAATTATTAATTTTTTCATTTCTTTTTCCTGTTTAGTTGTTTTGAGAAAAAACGGATAAAACTTATTCGTTTTTATTTTTTTGATCTTTTATAGAAAGGTTTTGGAACTATATTGATACTCCTTAAGTTGTTGTGAACTTTTACCTGAAGTTGCGCAGAATCTTCTGTATTTACATCTACAAGTGCCATACCGACAGCTTTTTTAAATGTGGGCGAAAAACTGCCGCTTGTAACATAACCGACTTTTTTATCGTTAAGATATACTTCGTCATGCGCTCTTGCAATACCGTTTTGACAGATAAATGCAATAAGTTTTTTCGACGGAGAATTTTTAATTTTTTCTATTTCTGATTTGCCGATAAAATCTTTATCCCAAAATACCGTTTTAATAAAACCTGCATCTATCGGGTTAATCTCTTCGGATATTTCATGTCCGTGCAAAGGCATACATGCTTCAAGACGGAGCGTATCTCTGCAGCCCAGTCCGCAGGGCTTTGCACCAAGTTCAATAAGTTTGTTCCAAATATATTCGGCACAACTGTTTGATATTATTATCTCGAAGCCGTCTTCGCCGGTATAGCCCGTTCTTGCTATTTTTGAAAATGCGGCATTCTGCCCTTTAAACGTAATATCTTTTGCCGTAAAATATTTCATTGAGGCTATATCTTCGTCGGTAAGCCGAGAAATTATCTCAACTGCTTTTGGGCCTTGTACAGCCATCATGGAAACATCTTTGCTCATATTTTTTATTTCAACGTCTGCAGGTTTGTTTTCGTTAAGCCAAGCAAAATCTTTATTTAGGTTGCCTGCATTAACTATCATCATATAATAATTTTCAAATTTATAGACAATAATATCGTCTTTTATTCCGCCGTTTTTGTTTAAAAGCATAGAATATCTTGCTTTATATAAAGGCAGGTTTGACATATCTGAAATTGTTACATAGTCAAGAAATTTTCCCGCATTTTCGCCCGATATAATAAATGTTCCCATGTGGGAAGTATCAAAAATACCGACGGCAGTTCTGACGGCATTATGTTCTTCTATAATTGAAGTATATTGAACCGGCATATCCCAACCGCCGAACTCCGTAAACTTCGCTCCCAATTCTTTGTGTTTTGAATGTAAGAAAGTTTCTTTTAACATAATATCTCCTTTTGAAATTTTATAGCGACCGCACATTTTGGACTACGCCACTGCATTTAGCTCCATTATGTATCATAATTAGCCGAGATGCTGAGCCGGAAACTTCGTTTCCTCAGCTGAGGAGCTGAAATGTTTAAGGTATTTTTCGCTCTGCGAAAAATCTATTTATTATCAAAATTGCTTTGCAAAAATTCACAATAATTGCTAACTGATAATTTTTTTCTGCCGTTTATTATACATTATAAATTACAAATTATCAATTATCCAACTATATTTTTTATATACTTTAAAAGCAAGCAGAGAAAAATTTCTGCTTGCTTTATTGCAACATAGCTATATATTAATCTTTTTCAATAATCATATCTATCTAAAGTCCGGTTAACTATTTTGCATCCTTTAGTTATATTGTAATTTAATCCTAATCTTGTATCGCCTGTATTAATGAAATGAAATTATGAAAATACAGAAATATGAATTCGTTAGGCAGTGCTTAACGAATTTGAGTTGGACAAATATTTACAAGTAAATACAAAACCGTCCTACCGACTGAAAAAGAATTAACAAAACTTATAAATAAAAAGGAAAATACTTTCTTCGCTTATTTTTTAATTTTCTAAATTCTTCTTGACAAAAAAAGAAAAATCGACTAAAATAAAGTAATAATTTGGAAAAGTCGGATTTAAAAACAATTAAAACATGAAAGAGGCGGATAATGTATATAAAAAGAACAATAGAAACTATAATAAATAAAACCTCTAAAGATTATCCTGTTTTGTTGGTTACAGGTCCAAGACAAGTAGGAAAAACAACAGTATTAAAAGAGTGTGAAAAAAAGAAATTTAATTATGTTTCTCTGGATAAACTGTCTGAAAGAATGATGGCCAAAGAAACTCCGGAACTTTTTTTACAAACATATAAAGCACCTTTAATTATAGATGAAGTTCAGTATGCTCCCGAACTTTTTCCGTATATTAAAGCCATTGTCGATGAAAAACAAAAAAACGGTATGTATTGGCTGACGGGGTCTCAGCAGTTTCAGTTAATGAAAAACGTTACGGAATCTCTTGCCGGCAGAATTGCCGTTTTAAGACTTTTAGGATTTTCTCAAAGAGAACTTTTGAATACAAAAAATGATAAAAGTTTTATTCCCGATACAAATTATATATCTTATCTTTTGAATAAAAATATAAAAAATATAGAAATTAATGAACTTTATGAAAAGATTTGGAGAGGAGCTTTTCCAAAAATAAATGTAAATAAAACTATGTCTTGGGAAATTTTTTATTCCTCTTACTTGGAAACATATATAGAAAGAGATATTAAAAATTTATCAAATATAAGCAGTGAACTGCTCTTTGTTAAGTTTATGACGGCTCTTGCAGCAAGGACAGGACAGCTTTTAAATTATGCAGATATATCAAAAGATATAGGAGTATCGGAAGTTACCGTAAAAGCTTGGGTATCTTTATTGAGAACTTCGGGAATAATTTATTTATTGGAACCCTACTACAAGAATATTACTAAAAGAATGATAAAAATGCCTAAAGTTTATTTTCTTGATACAGGGTTTGCTTGTTATTTGACAAAATGGAACACGCCTGAAGTTTTACAGGCAGGCGCTGCAAACGGTGCAATGCTTGAAACTTATGTTGTTTCCGAAATTATAAAAAGCTATTGGCATAACGGCAGACAAGCTCCGATTTATTTTTACAGAGATAAAGATAAAAAAGAAATAGATATTCTTATAGAAGAAAACGGAACTTTGTATCCTGTTGAAATAAAAATGACGGATATGCCGAACAAAGATGATATCAAAAATTTTAATATATTGGAAGAATCGAAATTAAAAATGGGGCAAGGAGCTGTTATTTGCTTGGCAAGTAAATTCATTCCTTTGACAAAAAAAATTAATGTTTTACCGATAAGCTATATTTAGAAAATATTCTTTTTCGCTTATTTTTAAAACTATTTCTTAAAATATTCGGAAAGTTTATTATACACGAACTTTGCAAGGCGGGAGTTATTGGAAACTACTTCAATTTTTGTTTTGCTGTCGTCGGTTTGCGAGACGAAAAATGCAACTTCCGTGGAATCGAGAGTATATTCGTATATTAAAGAAAATTTGCTTGCAACTACATACATTTTTTTATCATTTTTAAAGTTTGTTTGGATATTATTTTCAAACAAGAAAAGATTACACTTGTTATATGCTTTTTTCGGTTCCAAGTCTGAAACGAAAGAAAATCTTCCGTCCTGTTCGTTTTCAAAGTTGGCTATAGAGTATCCTGCAATACGTTTGGGATAGTCCAACACCGCACAAGATGACACTATAAAAATAAATGATATAAGTAAAATTAAATTTTTCATAATATATTATATCGGCTGCAAACTATGGTCTGCAACTTTGTATTTACCTCCCTTATGTACCATATTAGCTGAGAAGCTGAGCCGGGAACTTTGTTCCCTCAGCTGAGGAGCTGAGATGTTTTCGGTATTTTTATAACATAGATCCCCGACTACGACGCTCGGTGATGACACAGCTTCGCGGCTTTTGTCGGTGTAGTTGTCGTTTCTAATCTTCAAATCCTCTAATCTTCAAACTTTCCATTTCTGCCCAGTTTGTGCCGGTTTTAATATCTACAAGCAACGGAACATCAAGCTTTACCGCATTTTCCATCTCATATTTTAAAATTTTCAATACAAAATCTTTTTCGTTTTCGGGCACTTCCAATAACAAATCATCGTGAACCTGCAATAAAATTTTAGTTTTTAAATACTGTTCTTTTATTTTTTTTGCTACATTTATCATTGCAATTTTTATAATATCGGCAGATGTTCCCTGTACGGGCGTGTTCAATGCCATTCTCTCGCCGAAAGCAACAATTTGTTTGTTAGGGGAATTTATCTCGGGAATATACCTTATTCTTCCCGCAATAGTTTTAACATAACCTTTTTCTTTAGTTTCCTCAATTATTTTTACAGACCAATTTTTTACTCCGGAATATTTTGCGAAATAACTGTCTATATACTCTTTTGCCTGTTTAACGGGAATATCCAGCTGTTTTGCCAGCCCGAAAGAAGAAATGCCGTAAACTATACCGAAATTTATCGACTTTGCTGCCATTCTCTGTTCTTTCGTTACATCTTCTATATTTTTAACGTTAAAAATTTCCTGTGCCGTAGCGGTGTGAATATCTTTACCGGAATTAAATGCAAAAATTAAGTTTCTGTCTTTTGATATATGTGCCAAAGAACGCAAATCTATTTGAGAATAGTCTGCGGAAATAAAGATATTTCCTTTTTCCGGAACAAAAGCTTTTCTGAATTTTCTGCCGTATTCCGTTCTTATAGGAATATTTTGTAAGTTCGGATCTGACGACGACAGCCTGCCCGTTGTGGTAACGGCTTGATTAAAAATTGTGTGTATTCTGTCGCCCTCGTACTGCAGATAATACTTTATCGGTTCAACATAAGTTCCTTTAAGTTTCTGTAATTCTCTGTATTTTAAAATTTCGTTTGCAATATCGTATTGAGAAAGTTCCGCAAGTACTGATTCATCTGTGGAATAGCCGGTTTTTGTTTTTTTAACGGCGGGAAGTTTTAACTTTTCAAATAAAATTACCGCCAACTGTTTTGGAGAATTTATATTAAAAGTTTCGCCCGCTTCGGAATAAATTTTCTGTTCGGAAACGAAAATCTCTTTTGAAAGTTCAGTATCAAAAGTATTTAAAAATTCCTTATCTATTTTTATGCCGTTTTCTTCCATATTGTAAAGTACTTCAAGTATAGGCATTTCCATATCGGCAAAAAGTGAATAAAGATTGTTCTTTTTCAGTTCTTCCGTTAAAATATCTTTTAAACAGAAAATGTTTACGGCTTTGGAACAGGAGTAATCCGCTAAAGTTTTTATATCTATATCGTCGGCTTTAATCTTTTTTGTACCTTTGGAAAATATTTCTTCATCGCTTTTAATATAAAAATCAAGATATTTTAATGCAAGGTTTTCCACGCTGTGCTGACGTGCGGGGTTGATGCAGTAAGATGCTACCATAATATCGAAAGAAACATTTTGTATGTTTATGCCGATATTGCCAAGTATATGTTTTATAAATTTTAAATCATGTCCTACAAAATTTATTTTTTTGTTTTCAAAAATTTCTTTCATTTCTGCGGCAAAAACATCTTGGTTTATCTGCTGCAGAGTAAAATCGCTGTGGTTTAACGGAATATAATAGTTGTCATCCATACCGAAACAGAGCGACAATCCGACGAGAACATCCTGCATAACACCTGAACCGGAAGTTTCTGCATTGATTGCAATTTCAGTTTGAGATAAAAGTTTTTCTTTTAGTTGTTTCAGCTTTTCTTCGTCGTTAATTATTTGTACATTATTGATTATTTTAATATGTTGTTGTCGTGTTTCTGTCGTTATGCTGTTTGTTGTTTCTTGTACATTATACATTGTACATTGTACATTGTCATTTTTGTTTTCAAACAACGGCAAAGAGGCATCTTTTAATTTGGATTGCGGATCGTTGTCCGCAATGACAGATTGGGAATGAGTTTTGATAAAGCTGAACAGTTCATATTTTCTTAAAAAGTCCTGTGCATTTTCAAAAAGGTTATCATGAAATTTCATATCGTCAAGCGTTACATCCAGCGGAACATTTGTTTCCAATTTAACAAGTTTTTTTGCAAGTATCAGATTTTCCGTACTGTCTTTGATGGATTGTGAAAGTTTACCTTTTATATTATCGGCATTTTTAATTATTTCTTCCACGCTGCCGTAAGCTTGGATAAGTTTTACGGCTGTTTTTTCGCCTACGCCCGCAGCACCGATAACATTATCGCAGGCATCGCCCATCAGTGCCAACATATCTACAATTTTATCGGGATAAATACCGTATTTTTCATAAACTTTTTGGCTGTCATACACTATATTTTTAGATTCGTTCCAAATACTTATATTTTCATTTACCATCTGGAACATATCTTTATCGCCTGTAACAATCACTACTTTTACATTTTGTTCTTCGGCTTTTTTAGCAACTGCCGCAATAACATCATCAGCTTCAAAACCCTCTTTTTCAAGACAGCACAACTGCATGGCTTTAACTGCTTCGCGTGCTATGGGCATCTGTTTTTTTAAATCTTCGTCAATTTCTTTTCTGTTGGCTTTATATATCGGGGATAAAGTATGTCTGAAATTTTTTGAAGGGTAGTCGAAACATACTGCAATATAGTCGGGATTTTTATCGTTTTTAATTTTGTTAAGGAGTTTTATAAAACCATAGACGGCATTTGTAGGTATGCCCTGCGATGTTGTAAGCGGCCTTATCGCATGATAGGCTCTGTGAATGTATGCACTTGCGTCGATGATATACAGCGTACGACTCATTGTTTCTCCCCAAATTTATACTTTTGCTGCGGATAGTAGACTCTTTTTTAATAAAGCTGAGCCGAATTTGCTTTGCAAATTCTCAGCTGAGCAGCTGAGGAGCTGAAATGTTTAAGGTATTTTTCGCTCTGCGAAAAATCTATTTATTATCAAAATTGCTTCGCAATTTTTACAACAAACTTATCAGCTT
>CAJOJJ010000012.1 GCA_905234925.1 uncultured Endomicrobiia bacterium | reverse complement strand
AAACACTTTACGTTTATAAGTGTAACATCAAGAATATTGATGTCAGCGGAATGACAAATCTTGTTGATTTACGTTGTTATGAACAGAAAGGTTATTGTCTTAATAGCCTCAATATTGAGGGCTGTACGTCCCTTAAATACCTCCACATTAACAACAATTCGCTTACAAGTCTGAATTTGAGCGGATGTCCTAATCTCGAAGACATACAAGCCCACAGCAATAATTTCTCCAAGTTAAGCATCTGTAACCTAAGCAAATTAAAGACTTTATCACTTAGCTTTTGTGATAAACTTACGGAACTTAACTGTTACAATAACGCTCTCGAAAACTTGTCAATCGTGAGTTGCTCCAACTTGAAAGTTCTTACTTGCAACAATAATAATTTGTCAACGTCAACTATTTCCGTGTTAGGCTCTAAAGCTCTTGAAGAAATCAATGTATCCGGCAATAAACTAACATCTTTCAGTGCCGCGTTATTTCCAAAGCTAAAAACACTTTACTGCAACAGTAATTCGCTTACAACGCTGTACGTTAAAAACTGCACAACTTTGGAAACCGTATATTGTCAGAATAACAATCTAACATCTATAAGCGATTTAGCCACATGTTCAAATTTGACAACATTAAGACGGGATTCAAGCGTTAATCTTGTCGGCGTTTCTGCTCCTGCGATTACAACGTCTTCGCTTCCGAATGCTACCGTGGGAACGGCTTATAGGGCAAACATCAATGCAAGCGGCACGGGAATAATTAAATATTCCCTCACTTCTTTGGCAAAAACTTTGGGTTTCTTGCTAAATGGAAAAAATCCGAAAGAAGTAAATGAAAATATTTTAGATTTTTATAAAAAAAGAACAGAATTTTCTGATTCTGCAAAAAAGAATTTAAGAGAATACATTGAAAAGTTTAAAAATTCTAAAATTTCAGGAATTTTAAGAGGAAAAAGATTAGTTGATTTCTTAGGAAACAGATACGAAGGTTATAAGGATTTAGATGCAATAAACAAACTATTAGAAACAGAAGAAGGATATGTTCCTGAAGCATTTGAAAGAGACTATTTCGGCAAAATAACATTAATTTGGGGACAAGAATTTAAAGGCGGCTTATCCCATATTATTAAAAGAAGAAAAGAAGATAAAATGACTAATGAAGAACTAGAAAAATTTTTAAAAAATATTCCTGATGTTATAAAAACAGGAAAAATAAGTTTTAATGAAAATACTCAACACTATGAAATTACAAAAGATAAAAAAATTATGATTATTGATATATTAATGGCAAACAACGGAATTAAATTTCTATTATCGGGATTTAAAGAATATAAATAAAAAGTAGTTAATATTTTGGAGAGACGGAAAGATAAAAATATCCAAGCAAGCTTCTGCTTATCCTCTCATTAAACCTACACAGCGATTCCGATTTTCTGTTGTCAAAATATTAACTACAGCAATAGTTTAGGATAAATCTGATTAAAAGTCAAGAAAAAACAGCGAAGATGTATTTAATATAAACAAGGATTGCGGGTCAAGTCCGCAATGACAAAAAATTTTCGAAGAAAATTTTTAAAGACCTTAAGATTTGTGGCAAGAATGAAGAAACGCAACCACGCGGTGTACATATCCGTAAGGGGTACATAAGTGGTTGCGTTTCAATATTATTGCACAAATATTAAGGTCGTTATAGGCAGATTTACTTAAGTAAATCTGCAAGAACTTTATTTACCATCTGGGGGTTCGCTTTTCCGCGTGATTTCTTCATCACCGCACCCACCAACGCACCTATCGCAGACTTCTTGCCCGACTTATAATCAGCAACTATCTTTGCATTTTCGTCGATAGCTTCCTGACAAACTTTTATAATAGCACCTTCATCGGAAATCTGCACAAGACCTTTTTCTTTAACGATTGTTTCGGGATCTTTGTTATCTTTAAACATATCTTCAAAAATGGTCTTGGCTATTTTACCGGAAATTGTTCCTTTAGAAATTAAAAGAACAAGTTTACCGATATTGTCGGGAGAAATAGGAGACTGTTTTATGGTTAAGTCGGACTTATTAAGTTTCCCGAGAAGTTCGGTTATTATCCAGTTGGCAACAAGTTTTGCACCGTCTTTGGAATCCTGTGCGGCTTTAAGTGCCGTTTCATAATAATCCGCAAGAGCTTTATCGGAAATTATGATATCGGTATCATATTCGGAAAGCCCTAAATCGTTAATGAGTCTTGCTCTTCTTGCCTCAGGAAGTTCCGGAATATTTTTCTTAATATTATCAATAAATTCGTCATCCAAATTTACGGGAACAAGATCCGGATCGGGGAAATATCTGTAGTCGTGAGCGTTTTCTTTAGAACGCATAGACTTTGTTACTTTTTCATTCGGGTCCCAAGTTCTGGTTTCCTGTACTACTTTTCCGCCGGATTCAACAACTTCTATCTGCCTTTGTACCTCATAAGCAAGTGCTTCCTGCACACCGGAAATAGAATTCATATTTTTAAGTTCGGCTTTCGTTCCGAACTCTTTCTGTCCGAAAGGTCGTATACTGATATTTGCATCACATCTGAATTTTCCCTCTTCCATATTGCAGTCGGAAGCTTCAACATATTCTATTAAGTTTTTAAGTGAAGTTAAATAGGCTGCTGCATCTTCCGGAGAACGCATATCAGGTTCGGAAACTATTTCCATTAAAGGAACGCCAGTTCTGTTGTAGTCTGCCAAAGAATAATCAAGCTGGCGAGAACCTATATCGTGAATAAGTTTGCCTGCATCTTCTTCAAGATGGATTCTTGTAATACCGATAGTTTTTGTTTTGCCGTCAACGGTAATATTTATTTTACCGTGTTCACAGAAAGGAAGCTCATATTGAGATATCTGATAATTTTTCGGCAAATCGGGATAAAAATATTGTTTTCTTGCAAAGACTGATTTTTTGTTTATCGTGCAGTCCAAAGCAAGCCCCGTTCTGACGATAAGTTCTACCGCATGTTTGTTCAATACGGGAAGGACACCCGGCTGACCTGTGCATACGGGACAAATATTTGTGTTGGGCGGACAATGAAATTCCGTCGAACAGTTACAGAAAATTTTCGTTTTTGTTTTTATTTGCGAATGAACTTCAAGCCCTATAATTACTTCATATTTGTTATTCATATTTTTATCCTCATTAATTATATTTTCGGAAACTCTTTATGCCAAGCCGTTGCCTGCTCAAATGCATACGCCGTCTTAAACATTGTTTGTTCGTCAAAGTTTTTAGCTAAAAGCTGCATACCTACAGGAAGCCCTGCTTTAGAAAATCCGCAAGGCAAACTCATCCCGGGAATTGCAGCCAAATTACATGATATGGTAAAAATATCCGACAAATACATCTGCAAAGGATCGGAACTTTTTTCGCCTATTTTAAATGCAGGCGTCGGTGCAGACGGGGTAAGAATAACATCAACCTTTTCAAAAGCTTTTTCAAAATCCTGCTTGATTAATGTTCTTACTTTCTGTGCTTTACCGTAGAAAGCATCGTAATACCCTGCGGAAAGTGCATAAGTACCGAGCATTATTCTTCTTTTAACTTCGTCGCCAAAACCTTGTCCTCTTGACTTTTGATATTCGTCAAGCAGGTTTGTGCAGTCAGCTCTGAAACCGTAACGAACACCGTCGTATCTTGCAAGGTTTGCGGAAGCTTCAGAACAACATATAATATAATATACGGCAACAGCATAATCCGTATGAGGCAGAGAAATTTCTACAATTTCCGCACCCAAACTTTTATAAACTTCAACAGCTTTATCAAGAGCGGTTTTTACATCGCCGTCAAGACCGTCGATAAAATATTCTTTCGGAAGACCGATTTTCAAACCTTTAACACCGTTTTTAATTTCAGAAAGATAGTTCGGAACTGCTATATTTATTGAAGTGGAATCTTTCGTATCATGCCCTGCTATAACGTTTAAAAGCAATGCACTGTCTTGGACGGTTTTAGACATAGGACCAATTTGGTCAAGAGAAGAAGCAAATGCTACAGCACCGAAACGGCTGACTCTTCCGTAAGTGGGTTTTACGCCGACAATACCGCAACAGCCTGCAGGCTGTCTGATAGAACCGCCGGTATCCGTACCAAGTGCCAAAGGTGCAGTCATTGCACCTACCGCGGAAGCACTTCCGCCCGATGAACCGCCGGGGATATGCTCGGTATTCCAAGGATTTCTAGTAGTAAAAAATGCGGAGTTTTCCGTAGAAGAACCCATAGCAAATTCGTCAAGATTGGCTTTACCTACGAAAACTGCACCTGCATCTTTAAGTTTGGTAATAACGGTTGCATCGTAAGGTGCGATATAATTTTCCAATATTTTTGACGATGCCGTCATTTTAATGTCTTTTATCAAAATATTGTCTTTAATTGCTATGGGAACGCCCTCTAAAGCTCCGAGTTTTTCCCCCTTAGCTATTTTGTCATCGCAAGCTTGTGCCTGTTTTAACGCATAATCTTCACATACCGTAACATAAGCTTTTATTTTAGGGTCAACGTCTTTTATCCTTTCCAAGAAAGCTTTTGTCACTTCTACGCTTGAAAGTTCTTTGTTCTTAATTTTTTCCGCAAGTTCCGTTGCAGACATTTTGATGATTTCATTCATTTTATATATCCTTATGAATTTATTTTTGCCGTAATTTGTTTTAAAAAAATAAAGTCGGGAAGGCGGGATTTGAACCCACGGTCTCCTGCTCCCAAAGCAGGCGCGTTAGCCAGCTACGCTACTTCCCGAATACTGCAATGTATAATGTATAATGTTGGAATAACTGCAAATATCTTAGATTTTTGTTTTGCAAAACCAACGACACAAAATATTACGCCGACGATATTTTCTCATAAACACAGCTTATTTTTGCTGCTGTTTATTGTACATTGTACATTATACATTGTACATTTAATGGAAGGATTATACAAAAAAAATTTTTTTTTGACAAGCAAAAAATTATCACACGATTTTTTGTTGACAACAAACGCCATTTTATATATAATTTGTTTCTGATAATAAAAACGGGATAATTTTTCAGTCCCGAAAACATAAAGGAGAAATGTAATGAAAAAAAGTTTGTTGGTTAGTTTTTTGTTTTTGTGTTTGATTGTAAGTGCTTGTGCAAAAAAGCAGACAGTAACGCCTGAGGATGTAAATGATTCAACAGCAACGGAAGAAACAAACAGTTTCGCACAGGAACCTTCCATCAGAGGAGTTGAAGTTGAAAACAATATAGCTTTGGAAACAGTTAATTTTGCTTTCGACAGCAGTGCAATATCCGATGAAGTTTTAGTTACATTAAAAAATAACGTTAAATATTTAAAAGACAATCCTAAGGTAAATGTTGTAATCGAAGGTCATTGCGACGAAAGAGGTACAACAGAGTACAACCTTGCTTTGGGACAGAAAAGAGCCGTAAAAGTAAAAGAAATTTATGTTCAGCTCGGAATAAAAGCAAAAAGAATAGTTACAATGTCTTACGGTAAAGAAATGCCTATAGATAAGAGACACAATGAAGCTGCTTGGGCAAAGAACAGAAGAGCAGAAACAAAAGCAATAAAAAAATAAAATTTGTTTTAAGTTAAATGCGTAAAATAATATTATTTTTACCTTTAATAACATTATTTGCAGCTTGTGTAACAACCAATCAGGAAGGTTTGGACGACTTAAAAAAGGAAGTTGCCAAGCTGCAAATAAAATGTGCCAATTTGGAAGCAAGACAGGCAGAGGCTTATTCCAAGAATGAAGAAAATATGGTAAACCTGGAAATAACCAATGCTTCCGTACAGGAATTGTACAAAAAAACTTCCAAGCTGTCACAAGAAGTAAAAGATATTGAAGTTATTGTTAAGAAACAGAAGCCGACCGTACAACAGGACGGGGAAGTGCAAGTTCCTTCGGAGATGTATGAAACGGCATACAATGACTTTCTTCTCGGCAAATATGAACTTGCAATTTTCGGTTTTAAATCTTTTCTTAAACAATATAAAAATCACGATCTTGCCGTACAGGCACAGTACTATATAGCAGAGAGTTTATATTCTCAAGATAAATGGTCTGAAGCTTACACGGAATACGAAAAAGTAGAAAAAGAATTTCCGGATAATAACGAATATGTTTCATCCTCAAGGTTAAAAAGAGCTTTATGCTTGGAACTGTTGGGACAGAAACAAAATTCCTTGGTTATTTTGCAGTCGATATTACAGGACTATCCCAGAAGCCCTGAAGCATTTACCGCTAAAGAAAAAATAAAGCAATACTCCAATGATACCAAAGCCAAATAAATTTGCGATAGTTCCCTGTATTATTCTTTCTATCATATTACATGGTGCTGTTTTTTTTATAATTTCATTAAAAAATAAGCAGGAAACATTTATACAGGTGCCGTTTGAAGTTTCTTTTTATGCTCCATATGCCGATAATAAAAAAATAAAAAGTAAGACATAATTCCAAAAAAAGCAGATATTGAGAAGACCGAGATTAATAAAAAAAATGTTTCGCAAAAAATAAAATCCGATATAATTACACCAAAAAAAACGGAAGAAAAAAAGAAAAAAGAAGAAACAAAAAAAGCGGAGCAGCCGTCTGAAGCGGCAGTTACCGAAAAAAAAGAAACAACCGAGCCGGAAAAGACCGAAAAAAACACTGAAGCCAAAGATGAGACAAAAGAAGTAAAAAAAGAAAAAACTTCGTCAGCCGGTTCTGAGGGATTTGAGTACTCAAAAGGCATAATGCTGGAAAACAAAAATTTCAGATATTCTTATTATACAAGTGCAATACTTAAAAAAATAAGAAGATATTGGCAGGACTCAAACATAAACGTTTTAAGAACAGTCGTATATTTCAGAATAGAAAAAGACGGGACAGTATCAAAATTAAAAATTTCTAAAAGTTCCAAAAACGACGTATTCGACAAAAATGCTTTAAGGGCAATAGAACTGGCAAGCCCTTTTCCGCCTCTGCCCGACGGATACACGGAAAATAATTTAGGTGTGTATTTTGAATTTAAAACTACTTAGCAAAACCATCTTAATATTTTTATTTTGTTTGATAAGCACTGTTTCTTACGCAAAAAAAGACGTGTATCTTTCTTTGTCTGCAAGAAGCACCAGGGCAAGCATAGGTTTGGCGGATTTCATTCCGGTAAATGCAACCCCGGAAGAAATGACTCTTTCAAAAAACATAAAAAATGTTTTAGAGTCAGACCTTTTATTATCAAGACACTTCAATGTTGCCCTGGCAGATAAAACTTCTTATAAATTCGATTTGGATTCTCAGTTTGCATATTGGGAGCCGAAAGGTGTAGCCGTACTGCTGCTGGGCTCAATATCCGTTGAAAAAGAAACTTTTATAAATTTGGAAGTAAAACTTTACGATGTGGAAAGCAAAGAAATTATTTGGGAAGATGTTTACAGAGATAAAATAACCGACTACAGGTATACTGCCCACAAAATAAATGACGAAATTGTCAGAAGATTTACCGGCGAAGAGGGATTGGCATGCACAAAAATAGTTTTTACGAACGACAGTACAAAATTTAAAGAAATATATTTGGTTGACTACGACGGTTATAATTTAAAAAGGCTTACTAAAGACAACAGGCTCAATATTCTGCCGAAATGGATTCCCGATACGCCGCAGATAATGTATACTTCTTACTTATACAATAATCCGGATTTATTCGTTATAGATATTTTAAAAAATAAAAGGAGAGCCTTGTCTACAATACAGGGTTTAAATTCCCCCGCCGCTTTTTCGCCCGACAGAAAATATATTGCGGCAACGTTATCAAGAGGAGTATATCCTAATCTTTACATAATGGATAAAAAAGGCGTAATACTGAGAAGACTTACGGAGGGCAAACACATAGATACAAGCCCTGCTTATTCTCCAAACGGCAGAGAAATTGCTTTTATTTCCGACAGAGCGGGCTATCCGCAGCTGTACATAATGGACACCGACGGTGTTAATTTAAGAAGAATCTCTACAAAAGGCAACTGCGATTCTCCTACATGGTCGCCGCAAGGTGATAAAATAGCTTTTACTATGAAATATGATGATAATTTTGATATTTTTTTATATAATATACCGAGAAAAAGAATTATAAGGCTAACCGAAGGACAGGGAAGCAACGAAAATCCTTCGTGGTCGCAAGACGGAAGATTTATAGTATTTTCGTCAACACGTTCCGGTAAAAGCGAAATATATATTATGGGAATGGACGGTTCGGAAACAAGGAAACTCGTCGACATGTCGGGAAATTCGTTTACGCCGTCGTGGTCACAAAGTCTGTAACGACGCAGGTTATAAGCTTAAAAGGTTATAAGGTTATAAATTTAACGACAAACTACAAAAAACTAATAACCTAATAACCTTATAAACTAATAAACTAATTCCAGAGGAATATCATGTTTGAAGGAAAATCTTTTTTTGAAATTTTATCCATGGGCGGATGGACATTATATCTTCTTTTTATAATTTCCGTTTTATCGGTAGCCGTCATAATAATGAAAATTATTGAATTTAAGAAAAAGTCGGAAGTTAATATTGAAGATTTGCTCAGAAGAGCGGAACAGGCAGTAAAAAAAGATAACTTGGAACAATTGGTAAGTTACTGCAGAAATGAAAACAAACCAGTTACAAACGTTATATCGGCAGGCATAAAAAAATATATAATGACAAAAAACTCCGATATAGAAGAAGCCATGAAAAGAGAAATTTCCATTGAAGTTGTCAGACTGGAAAAATTTACCACACTTATAGCAACAATAGGAAGTGTGGCTGTTTATATAGGATTGTTCGGAACGGTATTGGGAATAATCCGTTCTTTTCATGATATATCTTTGGCAGGTTCGGGCGGAATTTCAGTAGTTATCGGCGGTGTATCGGAATCACTTATCGCAACTGCCGCAGGACTCTGTGTAGCTATTCCTGCCGTAGCGGCATATAATTTTTTAACAAGGGCAATAGACAAATTCGTTGTCGATATGGAATATACAGTATCGGCATTAAAAGAAATTGTTCACTCTACAGTAAATAAAAAATGAACAGAAAAGGTAAAAAAGTAGTTTCCGATATCAATATCACTCCGTTTACGGATGTAGTTTTGGTGCTTCTTATCATTTTTATGATAACTACACCAATGTTGTCGCAGCATGAAATTAAAGTAAGTTTGCCTCAGTCTGCGGAAGCCACGGAAAAAACGGAAGATAAAGTAACGGAAATTTTGGTAGATAAAGACGGATTTTTATATTTAAACAAAAAACAGATACATAAAAAATATTTTGAAAAATCCATAAAAGAAGAAGTAAAAAAATACCCTGACAGACCGGTAGTTATAAAGGGTGACAGAAATGTAAAATACGATTTAATAGTAAATGTAATGGATAAAGCAAAAAAGGCAGGTGTCACAAAATTCGGTTTGGCAACTGATATTCCGGATAAAAAAGCATAAAAAGGAGGTTTAATGAAAAAAGTATATCTCTTTGTTTTATTGATTTTAATTTCCGTAGCAGCTAACGTTTTATTCTATTCTCCAAATATTACCGATATTACCACCGGAGAACAAATTTTAGGTATTAATATGCAGTGGCCGGTATGGAGACTGTTCATTGAACCGTTTTATGCACTTTCTTATTACGTTGTAACCATGGAATCCGGCAGTTATATTTTGGCGGGAATGTCTTGGTTATTTTGGATAGTTCTTTTTGTAATGCTTTTTGCGAAATCAAGGAAAGAAACTGTAAAGAGTACATTAATATACTGTTTTTTTTCAATATTCTTTTTTATTTCCATGGTTTGCGTAGTTATCGCTCTTCCCGTTATAGGAGCAAAAATTACAAACGTAGATGAATATAAAGTAATAGATATACATTCTCACACAATTGAGTCCAGAGACAGTATATCAACCATGATGTCAAATATCGCTTTCCATAATCTTCACGGTTTTACTGACTTTTTTATTACAGACCATGATAATACCAAAAGTTATAACAACATCCCGGCAGATATAGGCACAGAACACATTTTCCCCGGGCTGCAAATAAAAACGAAAGAAGGTCAAACCCTTCTTTTATTGTCTCAGTATAAATTAAGATATGAAGATTTTAGAGACAGAGACACGCAGGATTTAATAGATTTTGCCCATTCAAAAAATATGCTTGTCATTATGCCGAACTGGTGGAAATATAATACTCCTGAATTGGAACAGCTTGTCAGCTGGGGCATAGACGGGTTTGAAATTTACAATTGCAGATATTTGGATATTCCTAAAGAAGATTTTCAAAATATAATAGATATTTGTAACGCAAACAATTTAATGATGTTCGGTTCCACCGATTGGCACGGTTTGGGCTATATGACAAACGTTTGGACATTGGTAAAAAAAGATAAACAGAAAAATGCTTTCGATTTGTTGAAAGATAAGCCTAAAACAAAAGTTATTGTACACAATTCAAAAAGCAATAACTCCTTTATAAGATATATATTTGAACCGTTCTACTTTCTGTTAAACTATTCCGTTAATACTCCTCTAAAATATGTAATGTGTTTTTATATGTTTATTCTTGTATTTGCGGCACTTATATATAAAGTACCTCTGCTTAAAGTAGTAAGAATAATTTCACTTTATATGTCTTTCATATTTTGTATTTATACTTTTTATTTTGTAAAGATGCTCACTTTCAGCTTCTTTACAAACATAATAATACCGGAAGAAATTCTTCCCGTATCGATATCTTTAGTATTCGTATGGCTTATCATTTGGGGTTTCTGTGATAAAGAAATTTAGTCTGCAAAATATTTTCAATTTAAAAAATACTTTTATTTTTGTTATATTTTCTGCGGCATGGAAACTTTTTATTTCCACAATTGCACTGCATTCCGATGAGGCATACTATTGGTTATGGTCTAAGCATTTGGCATTAAGCTACTATGACCACGCACCGATGGTTGCGTATTTTATCAAACTTACTACCTTATTTTCCGACGGTGAAGCTGCCGTAAGATTTTCAAGTGTTATAGTTACCGTAATTTTAAGCATTTTGTTATGGAAACTTGTTATAAAAATTTTTAATAATGAAGTTATGGCAAGTGCAGCAGTCATAATACTTCACTGCATGCCGATACTTTTTACGGCATCCATTTTAATTACTCCCGATACGCCGGTATTTCTGTTTCTATCGCTTGCAACATATTATGTATGGAAACTTATTGATACGGAAAATCAAAATTATTGGTACTTGATAGGTTTGTTTTTCGGCTTGTCGATGCTCTCCAAATATACTGCCTGTTTGTTTGTAATGAGTTTGGGCATTTATGTGCTGCTTGCAAAAAAGTGGGATTGGTTCAAAAGTTATCAGATGTATGTTGCCGTCATTATTTCAATAATTTGTTTTATGCCGGTACTGATTTGGAATTGGCAACATGACTGGGCTTCTTTTTCTTATCAAATAGGACACGGACTTTCAAACGATGGAATAAGATTTAATTATATTTTTGAATATTTAGGTACACAGGCACTTGTATTCAATGTAATTTTATTTTTCCCCGTACTTTATATAGGAATAAAATATTTATTTTCCAAAGATAACAAAAACATATTTCTTGCCGCATTTTCCGTGCCTGTTATTTTGTTTTATGTTATTACGGCATTAAAGCGTTTGCCTGGCGGCAACTGGCCGATACCTGCATACTTTACATTTTCTATAATAGCAGCCAAATGGTTTATTGGCAATTCTGATATTGCAGACACACATTTTTCTTTCAAGCAAAAATTGGTTACGGGTGCAATAATTTTTAATTTATTTGTTTCAACTCTTGTAGGACTGCACGCAAAGTACACAATAATACCTATACATAAATTTTCTGATAAGCAGGCTGTTGCCGATGCAACAAACTATTTTTACGGATACAAAGACCTTGCGGAAGTTCTGCTTGCCGACGGATATGACTATGTGTTGACGCCGGAACATCAATTATCGGCATCAATAGCTTACTATACAAAAAATAAAATTAAAACTTTCAGATACAACAACAATTCAAAAAAAACTCAATTTGAAATTTGGGGTATGCCTAAAGATTTGTCTTCTTACGGGAAAGGAGCTTTTGTCTATGAACCGACTGAAGAAGGACATATCCGCACTAACATTCAATCCGTTTTAAAAGTATCAGAGAATTTTAAAACGCAAGATACCGTCCGCAACAAAAATGTTGCAAGAAGATACCATATCAGAGAAATGCTTTAATCAATTATTTTTCCGTCCATAACTTCCAAGGCTTTAATTCTTTTTTCTATGGGAGGGTGTGTGCTGGATAAATTTGACAAAGTATCAAACAAAGAAACTTTTATCGTTAAAGGGCTCACAATACACATAGGCGACATCAGTTCATTACCTTCAAATCTTGAAACTATCGGTCTGTTGGATATTTTTTTGAGTGCAGATATTAATGCCTGAGGATTCCTTGTCATAAGAGCTGATTTTGCATCCGCCTGAAATTCTCTTGTTCTGGAAACAGCCAGTCTAATAAGAGGGGCAACAATATTTCCGTAAATATAAAGAATCAAGCCCATAAGTATTAAAAAGAAAGCTCCCCTTCCGGCTTTGGTATTTACTCTAACTCTGCCTCGCCTTGTTCCTCTTATAAGAAAACCGCCGACAAGCGTAAAAAAGCCTATTACAAGCGTAATTACCATCATAAGTTTGGTATCTTGGTGAACAATATGTGCAACCTCATGAGCAATAACGGCTTCCAATTCCGAACTGTCCAAAGTTTCAATTATACCTTTCGTCAGTACAACGGCGGAATTATTTTCATTTGTTCCTATGGCAAAAGCATTCAGTCCAGGCTCCATACTTAAAATATAAAGTTTCGGTGTGGGAATTCCTGCAGTTATAGAAACATTTTCCAATATTCTTCTAATATCCTTATATATCGGGCTGCGATTACTTGCCTCTTCGGCATCAACCATTTTCAGAACCATATTACTTCCTTCCGAAAAAACAATAAATGTCCATATGACGGAAAAAAGAATACTTACCACAAAGAATTCCCAATAATACTCAAAAATCTGAATAAAGACTGGAGAATCATTTACCTTTAATTCCGGGAAAAAACTTATTGCAAGATATATCGTTATAAAAAATAAAAACAATAAACTGACAGGAAATAAAACAATCAATAAAATTGTTTTTCTCTTGTTGCTGTCGATATAGTCATAAGTTGTAATGTTCATAATTTTAGATTATAAGGTTATCAGGTTATAAGGTTATCAGTTTGTTTATAAGTTTATAAGTTTTTTGTCGTTAAACTTATAATCTTATAATCTCATAACCTTATAAACTAATAACCTGCTGTTTTAAAATTTTATTTTTGCCGGTTCTTTGTCTTCATTATTTTCAATATTAAAGAATTGTCCTTTTTCAAACTTAAAATAGTTGGCAATAATGTTGCTGGGGAACAATTCTATTTTCGTATTTAACGCCAAAACGTTCGTGTTGTAAAATCTTCTTGAAGCTTGAATTTTATTTTCAGTATCTACAAGCTCTTTTTGCAATTCAAGGAAATTTACATTTGCTTTTAAATCGGGATAATTTTCCGATACGGCAAAAAGAGATTTTAATGTTCCGCTTAAAAAGTTTTCGGATTGAGCCTGCTGTTCTATTGTCTTATTATTCGTCGATACAGCCATATTTCTTGCTTTAATAACAGCCTCAAGTGTACTTTTTTCATGAGAGGCATAGCCTTTGACTGTTTCAACAAGGTTCGGTATTAAATCGTGTCTTCTCTTCAATAAAACTTCAATATCACTCCAAGCTTCTTTCATTCTGTTTCTTAAAATAATTAATCTGTTATACGTTGACCAGAAAAACAAAATTGTAAACAAAACAGCCAAACATATTACTACCAAAATAACCAAAACTACAGTAAGCATTTCTTCCCCTCCAAATTATTTTTTATTTTATATTATAAACTACTATAAATATCCCAGGGATTTAGAAATTTTGCACTTTCGATATCTTCTTTACTTCCTTCAAAACTCATACAATAACAATCTTTTATTTTATAATTTTCTGCAAAAAATTTCATTGCAGTATTAGAAAAAGAAGAACTTTTAATTTTTGATTCTAATGGAATTATTTTTTGTTTATCTTTTATTATAAAATCTATTTCCTGCTTATTTTGCGTTCTCCAAAAATAAATATTTTCTTTTTTGAATTTTTTTAACAGTTCGGAAAAAACTGAAGTTTCAAAAATATTTCCCAACAATTCTTTCGGTAACATTTTCATCCACAACATAGAAAGTATTCCCGTGTCATAAAAAAATATTTTCGGCATCTTAAAAAGTTCAGAACGAATATTGTTATAATATGGGGAAACTAACTTTATGATATATGTAGATTCTAATATAAAAAGATATTCCTCTACTGTTTGCCGTGCAAGTTTAGCAGTATTTGATAATTCGGAAACATTTAATAAATTACCGCTTTGTGAAGCTAAAACCTGAATTAATCTATTAAATCTGTCGATATATTTTACATTAGCCAAATCTCTTATATCTTTATTAATGTAAGTATCAATTATCTGCTGTAGATAAGTTTCTTTCATCTCTGTTTCGTTTGTTAAAACTATTTTTGGGTATCCGCCGCAGAGAACAAATTCTTTATATAAATCAGACAAATTTTTCAGTATAGTTTCATTTGTTATTTTTTTTGTTAAATCTATTTTTTCTTCTTTGAACAATAAAAATTCTTCAAAATTTAAAGGAAAAATCTCAAAGTCAACAGTTCTTCCGACTAAGGAATCTTTAAATTTTTTCTTTATATTAAAACTGGATGAACCTGAAACTATAAGTTTTACATTTTTGTAGTGGTCATAAGTAAGTTTTAGTAAAGAAGATGGATTTGTCAAATATTGAACTTCATCTATAAAAATACAACATTTGTCTTCTTTGTTTTTTATTATTCCTTTCTGCTGTAAAAAAGACAAAATATCTTCAATTCCGTTATTGCATATTGATAAAAATCTGCTATCTTCCAAGTCAAAATAGTATTTGGCAGTTTTTATATCTTCATATAACATCTTCATTATAGATGTTTTTCCTACTTGCCTTGCTCCATGCAATACTATAATATCGTCCGTGTTTATGTATTTGTTGATATTTTTTAAAACATTTCTTTTTATCATAAATATATTATATATTAAATATTTTGTAAAGTCAACTTATAAAAATATTAAATATTTTGTAAAGTATACTTATAAAAATATTTAATATTTTGCAAAGCAGAAAAGGCAATTTATAATTGAACGATGAAACGGCAACAGCAAACGTGGATTCCGCATCAAGTGCGGGATGACAACGAAAAGGCAACGACGCTGGATTGCCACGCCGACTTCGTCGGCTCGCAATGACGACAAAAAAATGGAAATTTATCAGAGAATGCCAGGATACAGAAAAAACTGCAAAGTTTATGATGAAATGAAGAAACACAACCACGCGGTGTACTTTTTTGAAGATAAGAAGATTAGGTAAAAAGAGGTATTCAATTAACATAGATTCCCGATTACAAATTTCGGGAATGACAAAAGTGAATAGGGCAAAGAACACTCCGAATCGACGAAATATTTTGGATTTAGACGAAGTAATAGCGAGCCGAAGTTTACATTGAAAAGTAAATGAGGCTCGCTATTGCGATGTATAAATTCAAAAGATGATGTCGAAATTACAATATATTTCGTGCAATCAACATTTCGGCGATTTCGACGGCATTCAATGCTGCCCCTTTTAACAGGTTATCAGAAACTACCCAAAACGTCAATCCGTTAGTTGTAGAAATATCTTTTCTGATTCTTCCGACAAAAGTTTTCTGCTGATTCTGTGCAAACAACGGCATAGGATATTTGTTTTCTTTCGGATTATCGATAAGTTCTACACCTTTTGCAGAGGATAAAAGTTCTCTTGCTTTTTCCGGAGTAAGCTCTTTTTCAGTTTCAATCCATACGGATTCACTGTGAGCTCTCAATACGGGAACACGAACGCAGGTTGCACTTACTTTTATGCCTTTATCGCCCATAATTTTCATTGTTTCGTTAGTCATTTTCATTTCTTCTTTCGTATATCCGTTTTCTTCAAAAACATCTATATGAGGAATTAAATTAAATGCTATCTGATAAGGGAACTTTTCCAAAGCGGGAATCTGTTCGCCTTTTCCGAGTGCTTTTGTTTGGTTTTCCAAATCGTGAATACCTTTTGAACCTGCACCGGAAACTGCCTGATATGTAGAAACTATAACTCTTTTAATTTTTGCATAGTCGTGCAAAGGTTTTAATGCTACAACCATCTGAATTGTGGAACAGTTAGGGTTAGCAATAATTTTTTTATCTTTGCACAAATCGTCCGGGTTAACTTCAGGAACAACAAGCGGACAATTGTCGTTCATTCTCCAAGCACTGGAGTTATCTACTACAAAACAGCCGTCTTTTGCAAATGAGGGAGCAAACTCTAAAGATGTTCCTCCGCCTGCACTAAAAAGTGCCAAATCTACGCCTTTACCGCTATCGTGTGTTAAAAGTTCTACGGGAACATCTTGCCCTTTGAATTTCAATTTTTTGCCTACGCTTCTCTGTGAAGCCAACAACTTTATCGACTCAACGGGAAAATTTCTGTTTTCCAACATTTTTATCATTTCGTTACCGACTACGCCGGTTGCCCCTACAACTGCTACTTTATACTTCTTCATTTTCTTGTCTCCATTTTTATTCCTCGTTTCGTCGTCATTGCGAGCGAAGCGCGGCAATCTTGCACACGAAGTGTGCTTAGTATATTACTGAATTGTACAAATCTTTCCACTCTTTATTCATAGAATTTACTAAATTTTCTTTATTCTTCCTTGAACCTCCTTTTATTTGTTTTTCTCTTTGTATTGCAAGCGTTATGTCATTAAATACTTCATAATAAACTAATTTTGTTAATCGGTATTTTGAAGTAAACCCTTTTACTAAACTATTTTTATGTTCATATACTCTTCTAACAATATTGTTTGTTACACCTGTATATAAAGTCGTATTCTTGTAATTTGTCATTATACAAACATAAGATTGCTTCGTCACTTTGTTCCTCGCAATGACGGACTATAAGGAATTTACAAGTTTGTTGCAATCAAGTCGCCGACGTCGCTTGTTCCCATTCCCATCTTTCCTGCAGCTAAAGATTTAATCTTTCCGCTTGCAAGAGATTTTGCAATGGAAGCCTCTATCATTTTACCTTCTTTTTCAAGACCGATAGTCTCAAGCATCATTGCTCCTGCGGAAATGGCAGCCAACGGATTAATAACATTCTGTCCCGTATATTTCGGTGCGGAACCGCCCATCGGTTCAAACATCGATACACCTTCGGGGTTAATGTTTCCGCCTGCGGAAATACCGATACCGCCCTGTATCATTGCAGCTAAATCCGTAATAATATCGCCAAACAAATTGTCGGTAACAATAACATCAAACCATTCCGGATTTTTTATCATCCACATACAAACCGCATCAACGTTTACATAGTTTAACTCTATGTTGGGATAACTTTTTGCACCCATAGCTCTGAAAGCTCTCTCCCACAAGTCAGATGCAAACGTTAAAACATTGGTTTTTCCGCATAATGTAAGTTTATTATTTTTATTTCTTTTTTTCGTCAATTCAAAAGCATATTTCAAGCATCTGTCAACACCGAATCTTGTATTAATGGATTCCTGTGTTGCAACTTCGTAAGGCGTATCTTTTTTTAAAAATCCGCCCGCACCGAGATAAAGACCTTCCGTATTCTCTCTTACTACTACAAAATCAATATCTTTAGGTTCTTTATTTTTTAACGGGCAGTCAACACCTTCATAAAGTTTGACCGGTCTTAAGTTTATGTATTGGTCGAGAGCAAACCTTAACTTCAACAAAATACCTTTTTCAAGAATACCGGGCTTAACATCCGGATGCCCGATAGCACCGAGATACATTGCATCAAATTTTTTAAATTCTTCTATACAGCTGTCGGGAAGAATTTCGCCTGTTTTTTTATATCTTTCTCCGCCCAAATCGTAATTAACAAATTCGAATTTTGCACCTGTTTTTGCTGCTGCGGCATTGATAACTTTTACTCCCTCTCTTATTACTTCAGGGCCTGTTCCGTCTCCTCCGATAAGAGCTATTTTATAAGTTTTAGACATCTATTTTTCCTCCTTAATGTAGGAAAGCAATCCGCCGGCTTTTATTAATTTCTGCATAAATTCCGGAAACGGCTGAGCTTTATATTTTTCTTTTTTTGTTATATTTGTAATTTCACCTTTTGCCAAATCTATTTCAAGTTTGTCGCCTGCACTTATACCGTCAACAGCTTCGTCGGATTCAATAATAGGAAGCCCGATATTTATGCAGTTTCTGAAAAATATTCTTGCAAAAGATTTTGCTATTACGCACGATACACCTGCACCTTTAATGGATATAGGAGCATGTTCTCTGGACGAACCGCATCCGAAATTCTTGTCGGCAACAATAATGTCGCCCGGCTTAACTTCCTCGGCAAAAGTATCGTCGATATCTTTCATACAATACTTTGCAAGTTCTTTCGGATCTGAAGTAGTTAGGTATCTTGCAGGGATTATTTCATCTGTATTTACATTTGCTCCATATTTAAACACAGTTCCTTTAAGTTTAATATTTGACATTTTTCACCTCTTTTTTAATTAGAAATGAGCAATTAGCAATTTATGTATTTTATGTATTTTTCAATAGCATTTTTTCGCTTTGCGAAAAAATCTAAAGTATTATTTATATTTCCGAAATTGCTAATTTATAATTTCTAACTGCTAATTGTTATCAAGTTGTATATTCTATAACATTTATAAGATTTTTGCAATATAAAAATTTCTATTTATCAATTAAAAAGTTTTTATACTTTAAAATATTTGATATTTAAATTGTAAAATTATAAAATCTACAAAAACAAAAATAAGGAGAGCAGTATGAAGAAAGTATTAGTATTGATGTTTTGTGCAGTTCTTGTAAGTGCATGTACCACACCGGGAAAGAAAACGGCTATAGGAGCAGGTGCAGGTGCAGCAGTAGGTGCCGTAGCAGGTGCAGTTATTACGCATAACACCGGCGGAAAATCTACCGAAGGTGCAATTTACGGTGCTTTGGCAGGTGCGGCAGCAGGCGGCTTAATCGGTAACTATTATGACAAGCAGGCTAAAGAATTGGCAAAAATTGCTGACGTAAAAAAGATCGACAACGGAATAGAAGTTACATTGAAAAATGATATTTTGTTTACAACAGGCAGTGCAGAATTGTCTGCTTCAGCAAAACAAACTCTTACCGATATGAACAAAGTTTTAAAGAAATATCCGGAAAATATTATTCAGATTCAGGGACATACGGATTCTACCGGTTCTGCTTCTTTTAACCAAACATTATCGGAAAAAAGAGCAAAAGCCGTTTATGATTTCGTTTTGGCTAACGGTTTAAACACTTATAAATTAACTTATATCGGGTTCGGTTCTACACAGCCTGTAGCTTCAAACGATACTGAAGAAAACAAAGCAAAAAACAGAAGAGTAGAATTGAAAATTACGGCAAACAAAAAATTAGTAGAACAGAACAGACAATAGTAAGTTTTTATTTCAACAATATAAAGCAGGAAGAACAAATTTCTTCCTGCTTTTTTATTTTTGTAAAATTCCACTTGACAAATAAATAAAGTTGTTGTATAATTAGCAGCTGTTAAATAAGAGTGCTAAAATTGCTTACAGCAATTTGGAAGATTAGAAGAGTAGAGGATTGGAAGAAAATTTGTCATTGCGGACCTGATCCGCAATCTATGTTAAAAGAAAAATCACGAAGTGATTTTTACAATAAACTTTTAAGCTCTTCAGCTTTTCAGCTGAGCGGACAAAGTCCGCGGCTCAGCTAAAAAATAAAACCGACACTGCAGAATTTGAAGTTATACAAATTATTTTAGGTAAAAGCATAATATTAAAGTAAATAAAATAAGTATGGAGGCAGAAAATGAAGTTAAGACCGTTAGGTGACAGAATTTTGGTTAAAGCCGAAGAACCAAAAGAAAAGAAAATCGGCGGAATTATTATTCCCGACACAGCAAAAGAAAAACCGCAGGAAGGAACAATTATTGCTGTAGGAAACGGCAAAATTGGTAAAGACGGAAAAGTTATACCTATGGATGTAAAAGTTGGCGATAAAGTATTGTACGGAAAATATTCCGGAAACGAAGTAAAAATAGATAATGAAGCATTCTTAATAATGTCTCAGGATGATGTACTTGGAATTTTAGAATAAAAATCACAAAGTGATTTTTATAGATGATAAGCTGAAAAGCTGATGAGCTGAAAAATTTGAAGTAATTTTTGCAAAGCAAAAATCTAAAAAATAGAAATACAACAAATCGCGAAGCGATTTCCAAGACTGCTCAGTTTGAGACGAGCCGAAGCATTTGGCGAGTGCGGTGTGCAGGAAGTATAGCGGCATAAGGGAGCCAAATGCAATGGCATAGTCCAAAATGTGCAGTCGTTATAAAATCAAGGAGAATAACATGGCAAAACAATTAAAATACACAGATGATGCAAGAAAAGCAATGAAAGACGGCGTAGATAAACTTGCTAATGCCGTAAAAGTAACACTCGGACCTAAAGGAAGATATGTAGTGCTTGATAAAAAGTTCGGTTCACCGACAGTAACAAACGACGGTGTAACTATAGCAAAAGAAATTGAGCTTGAAGATCCGTTTGAAAATATGGGTGCACAGCTCGTTAAAGAAGTTGCTTCCAAAACCAACGATATCGCAGGCGACGGAACAACAACCGCAACGGTTTTGGCACAGACAATGATTGGTGAAGGATTAAGAAACATCACATCAGGTGCAAATGCAAACCATATAAAGAAAGGTATAGAAAAAGCAGTTGCTTCAGTTATAGATGAAATTAAAAAAGTTGCAAAGAAAGTTTCCGGCAAAGAAGAAATCGCTCAGATAGCATCAATTTCTGCAAGCGATAAAGAAATCGGCGACTTGATTGCAAACGCAATGGATAAAGTAGGCAAAGACGGTGTTATTACCGTTGAAGAAGGTAAATCTGCAGATACTACACTTGACGTAGTTGAAGGTATGCAGTTCGACAGAGGATATTCTTCTCCTTACTTCGTTACCGACGCAGAAAGAATGGAAGCAGTTTTGGAAGATCCTTATATAATAATTACCGATAAGAAAATTTCTTCAATGCAGGAAATTTTGCCCTTGCTTGAAAAAGTTGTTCAGACAGGTAAAGGTTTTATCATTATCGCTGAAGATATTGAAGGTGAAGCTTTGGCAACTTTGGTTGTTAACAAAATAAGAGGAACTTTGAAAGTTATCGCCGTTAAAGCTCCGGGATTCGGCGACAGAAGAAAAGAAATGCTTCAGGATATAGCAATTCTTACCGGCGGAACGGTAATTTCCGAAGAAACAGGTTTGAAACTTGATGCAGCAACACTTGATATGCTCGGACAGGCAAAGAGAGTAGTTGTTGATAAAGAAAATACCACCATCGTTTCAGGTTTGGGCGATAAGAAAGAAATCGATCAGAGAATCGCACAAATCAGAAAACAGATTGAAGAAACAAAATCCGACTACGACAAAGAAAAATTACAGGAAAGATTGGCAAAGCTCGTCGGCGGAGTAGCAGTTATCAATGTAGGTGCTGCAACAGAAGCTGAGATGAAAGCCAAGAAATTTAAAGTTGAAGATGCAATGAACGCAACAAGAGCAGGTGTTGAAGAAGGTATCGTTGCAGGCGGAGGAGTAGCACTACTCAAAGCACAGGCAGTTCTTGACGGTTTGAAAGGTGCAGATGCCGACGAACAGACAGGTATCAATATAGTTAAGAAATCTTTGGAAGGACCTATCAGACAGATTATTGAAAATGCAGGTATTGAAGCATCGGTAATCGTTGATAAGATTAAAAATAAAAAAGAAGCTTCTTACGGATACAATGCAGATAACGGCGAATTTGTAGATATGATTAAAGCCGGTATTGTTGACCCTGCAAAAGTTACAAGAACGGCATTACAGAATGCAGCTTCCATTGCAGGACTTGTTCTTACAACAGAAGCTTTGGTAACAGATATTCCCGAGAAGAAAGACGGAGCAGGAATGCCTCCGATGGGCGGAGGAGCTGGGATGCCCCCGATGTACTAAGCCAAAGGCTTGCCGAAGCTGATAAGCTGAGGCAGGAAATGCGAAGCATTTCCTTAGCTGATAAGCTGATTTTAACAACAAAACAGAGAAATATAAACAGAGATAGAATTGAATTTCTATCTCTGTTTTTTATATTTTTTTATTGATTAAAAATTAATTCTGTGGTATAATAATTATAACTTAATAGATAGTTTTTGGAAATTCTACGAAAGGTAGAATCTCTTTTGTGAAAGCAAAAGGGTTGAGGCTCCAAAAACAGTTGTCTGAAAGCTTGTAAAAATAAATCAGGAGCTATGTTGATTTATTTTTATATTCTATATCTTTCGCATCTTCGGATGCGAAAGGCAGCGACTGTGTCAGGTCTGGCCTCAACCACCTACACAGCCGCTTTTCTTTTGCCGGTGCAAAACCTCTCCTTTCGTGAAAGCCAAAAAAATAAAGACAGCTGAGAAGCTGAAGAGCTGAAAAGCTGAAAAGCTGAAAAGTTTAAACGGCAACATGGATTCCGTGTCAAGCACGGAATGACAGGCAATGAAAACCGCGTAGCGGTGTCATCCCGGACTCGATCCGGGATCCATTTTAATAAAAATACCGAAAACTTATCAGCCTATCAGCTAAGAAAAACAAAGTTTTTTGTTCTCAACTTATCAGCTAAACTAAAAAGGAGAAATGCTATGAAAAACCTAGACAACAGAAGGTCAGAAGGTCAGAAGGTCGGAAGGTCGGAAACGGCAACAACAAACAACAACGACAAACGACACTGGATTGCCACGCCGACTTTGTCGGCTCGCAATGACGGGCGGAGTGGTTTCACGTTGGTGGAGTTGGTAATAACGATAGCAATTGTTATTATCTTGTCGGTAATTTCTGTACCGATTTACAGAGGGTATGTTGATAAGGCAAAAATGAGCGAAGCTTATGCATTATTGGGAACTATTCTTTCAGCTCAAAAAGCTTACTATTCTGAATACGGATATTTTTTAAATGATGATCACAGTTGCAGCGGAAATTCAGGGAATTATAAATTTACATCTAATGAAACAGTATTGGGAATTGATGCAAGAGGCAACAAATATTTTACTTGGTTTAATATAAACTGTGGATATGATAATGATGAACTTAAGTATGCTTTTAATGCCGCATTGATGAAACCGAATGAACTGAAAGTAGGCTCAGAAAAATATTTGATATTATACTATAATATAACTCAGGAAAGCGGTGCTATAATAGAAGAAAATCAAAACTATTATTCAGGTCATGGGAAATAATAAACGAATGAAAATATATTTCCTTTTTTCGTTTATATAAATAGTTGGGTTGCACATAGCACAACCTAAATAAACTTCTCGCAAAAATAGGACAGAATTTCTTCTGTCCTATTTTTTATTGTAAACTTTTTTAAAAAATTATATAATCTTAAAAATGGTAATTTATAATTAAACGACAAGGACGAATATTTTGAATAAAAAAATTTTTTTGGTACTTTTATCGTTTTTCTTAGTTATCGGATGTTCAAAAAAGCAGGAAGAAGTTGTTGAAGAAGAAATAATTCCGGAAGTGGAGACGGTAGTTTTCCAGCCGGGAGATATGTTCAGAAAAACATTCGAGCAAACTAAGCTCTCATCACAGGAAGGAAATGAAATTTTAAAAGAACTGAAAAAATATGTAAACATTAACAAATGCAGACCTAACGACTTTTATGAAATAACATACTCCACCGAAACTTACAGAGAACAAACTTGGACAAATTTTAAATACTTCCCGGAAGGAAAACATTTCTACTCAATAAACAAATCTACAGACAACATCTTAACTTCCGAAAAACTGGAACTAAAAACAACTTCCCAAACTTATGAAATTTCAGGCTTTATAGAAAATTCTTTATGGGAATCCATGTCGGCACTTGAAATAAAACCTGCCGTAATTATGGGCTTTGCCGATGTGTTCGCTTGGCAGATAGATTTTGTTACCGGCTGCAGGCAAGGCGACAAATTTAAGCTTATTTACGAAATAAAAACTCTTGAAAAGAAAAGCTCGACATTGTCGTCCACCATACTTGCCGCACAGTATTTCACGGAAAATCTTTCTTACACGGCAGTGAGGTTTGAGGATTCCAAAGGTTATGACGGCTATTATGACCAGGACGGGAAATCCGTTCAGAGTGCATTTTTGAAAGCACCTTTACAATTTAAAAGAATTTCGTCATATTTTACAAAGAAAAGATTTCATCCCATACTTAAAAGATACAGAGCTCACGAAGGTATCGATTATGCCGCTCCTATCGGCACACCTGTTTCTTCTATCGGCGACGGTGTAGTAAAAAAATCCCAATACAGCGGAGGATTCGGCAACCTTGTAATTATCAGACATACAAACGGTTATGAAACATATTACGGACATTTGTCAAAGTACGGTAAAGGCATTAAGAAAGGTGCCCGAGTAAAACAGGGGCAAATTGTGGGTTATGTAGGTTCAACAGGATTATCGACAGGGCCACATCTTGATTTCAGAATTAACAAAAACGGAGTTTTCTTTGATTTTCTTAAAATGAAAATGCCGTCGGCAAAGGTATTGAAAGGAAAGGATAAAGAAGATTTCGATATTGTCAAAGCTCCTCTTTTGGAAGCTTTAAACAATCTTCATTAAACAGCGGCAGAGGCAATTTTGGAAATAGCCTTATCAAAGCCGTAATCCAAAATCATATCAACAATATAAGGGATTTTTTTTAGGACGGTGTTTACTTTTTCGGTATCGTCTTTACTGAAATTTGTGAGGACATAATCTATTATTTTTGCATGAGGCGGCAGCGGCCCCATACCGAGCTTCATCCTGGCGAAAGCATTTGTGCCGGTTTGCGTAATAACGGACTGAACACCGTTATGACCACCAGAAGAACCGTTGGCACGGAATTTATATTCGCCCAAAGGAATGGCATAGTCGTCGTGCAGAAGCAAAATTTCCGAAGATTTTATTTTATAATATTTCAAAAGTGCCGTAACCGGAAAGCCCGAATTGTTCATAAATGTCATAGGTTTGGCGATAAGAATATTTTCATCGTTTTTTCTGTAAAATGTGATACTTGCCATATCGTTCCAATTTTTCCACGACAAGGACTTATCTTCGGCAAAAGCATCTACTGCTTTAAAGCCGAAGTTATGACGAGTATTAGAATATTTTTCGCCCGGATTCCCGAGCCCGATGAGAAATTTAATCATAAAAATTGCTCTGCAATTTTTAGCTGAGAAGCTGAGAAAGCTGAGAACGAATTTGCTTTGCAACTTCTTAGCTGAGAAGTTTTCGGTATTTTTATACTATAGATTCCCGACAGAAACACTCGGGAATGACAGACGAAACGGCAATGTACAATGTACAATAAACGACAAAAAAATAAAAATAAAATTAAAACTTTATCAAAGAATCTAAGGGCACAGAAAAAACGGAAAGATTTGTTAGTGAGACGAAGAAATTCCGAACCGCAGTGTAACACTTTTCAAAAATCACAAAAATATCAATTGTGATTTTTGAGCGACTAGAAAGATTTTGTGCGAAACGAAGAAACGCAAGACCGAAGTGTATGTAGTATAATACTCGAGGGCTTGCGTTTCAAAGTTGTAGCCAAAATATTTCGGTCGCAATTATTTCTTTTCTTCGGTTGCTGCAGCTCCCTCTTCTTCCTTCTTACCCTTTCCAATAACTTCCGGAGCTTGAGCTTCCGCAGCTTCTGCAGGTTTTTCTTCTTCAGCTGCCTGTGCGATAACTGTAACAACTACACTCTTTGCATCGTGAATATATTCTACACCGTCAAGTTTAGGCAACTGTTCAACAGTGATATCGTCGCCGACTTTAAGTGCGGTAACATCAACGGAAATTTTGGAAGGCATATCCGTAGGGAGACATCTTACTTTGATTTCTCTCAAAACATGTTCCAAAGTACCGCCGGCATTTTTAACACCGTCAGCAACACCCTCAACGTGAATAGGTATTGAAATTTCGATTTTTTCCGTCAATGAAATGGACTGAAAATCTATGTGATTGGGAGCCTGTGTTAAAACGTGTCTCTGCAATTCTTTAATAATTGCAGGCTTTGAAGAATCTTTAAGTTTAAGTTCTACAATTACGTTTGCTCCTTCTTTTTCAACTATAGACATAAAAGCCTTTGCATCAACACTGATTGCAATAGGTTCTTCTTTCTTTCCATAGAATACTGCCGGAACTTTCCCTGCACTTCTAAGTGCGTTTAAATTTTTTGATACATCTCTGAGTTCTGCTTCTAATGCTACCTGCTTCATAACTTCCTCCAATTATTTTCAAACGAAAAGCGTATTAAGCGATTCGTCATTATATATTTTTTTGATAGCTTCTGCAAGTAATGAAGCTACCGATAAAATTTTTATTTTAGGTAAATCTTTATCATGCACGATTGAATCCGTAATTACTACTTCCTGTAAAGCCGAGTTTTTTATTTTTTCTATTGCTTCACCCGACAATACTCCGTGAGAGGCTGCAGCATAAACGGTTACCGCACCGGCATCTTTAATTGCGTTAGCAACTTTCGTCAATGTTCCGCCCGTATCAATCATATCGTCGAGAATAATTGCATTTCTGCCTTTAACATCACCGATAATGTTCATAATAGCGGCTTCATTGGGACGAGGTCTTCTCTTATCTACTATGGCAAGGTCTGCATTTAAAAGTTTTGCAAATGCTCTTGCTCTTTCAACACCGCCTGCATCGGGAGAAACCACTATGGGATTATCCAAATTCAAATCTTTAAAATATTGAAACAAGACCGGTCTTGCATACAAATGGTCAACGGGAATATCAAAGAATCCCTGAATCTGTCTTGCATGCAAATCCATAGTTAAAACTCTGTTTATACCTGAAGCCGTTATCAAGTTTGCTATAAGTTTGGATGTTATAGGAACTCTCGGTTCGGCTTTTCTATCCTGACGAGCATAACCATAATAAGGAATAACAGCAGTTATTCTTCTTGCCGAAGCTCTCTTTAAAGCATCTGCAATTACCAACAATTCCATAATATTTTCATTAACGGGTGCACATGTCGGCTGAATTATATAACAATCGGACCCTCTGACACTGTCGATAATTTTTACCTGTATTTCTCCGTCGCTGAACCTGCCTATTTTTGCTTCACTCAGTTCTATACCCAAGTTTTGTGAAATCTGTTGTGCAAGTATAGGATTGGCATTACCTGCGATAAGTTTTAGCTTCATTTTTACCTCTTGCTTCCTTTATTTATTTTTTCTGACTTTTGTTATTTGCCTTGCACGTGCTATCGTCAATTTATTCGGCAGCACATCGTCGGTAATTGTTGAACCTGCCGCAATAAGAACTTTCTTTCCTATTGTGACGGGAGCAACCAAATTTACATTCGAACCGACAAAAACTTCGTCATTGATAATAGTTTTAAATTTATTTTTACCATCGTAGTTACAAGTGATAGTTCCTGCACCGATATTGACATTTTTCCCCACGCGGGCATCACCGATATAGGACAAATGATTTACCTTAGAACCTTCTCCGACAACAGATTTTTTTACTTCACTGAAATTGCCCACTTTAACATTTTCTTTCAAAACGGATTCCGGACGAATATGTGCATACGGACCTATCTTGACATTTTTCTTTATTTGGGAATTTTCAATATAAGAACATACTATGGAAACTTCGTCTTCTACTTTACAACTCATTATTGTCGTATCAGGTCCTATAACGCAGTTTTTACCGATTTTTGTTCTGCCCGAAATATGAGTATTCGGCTTTATTATCGTATCATGTCCGATAACAACATCTTTATCAATATACGTACTTTCAGGAGCGGAAACGGTAACACCGTTTTTCATATGTTCAATATTTATTTCTTTTCTCATAATCGCTTCTGCTTCGGCAAGCTGAACTCTGTCATTAACACCTAAAATCTCTTCCTCCTCCGCCAAACATATAGCACCTGTTTTATGTCCGTCGTTGTTCAATATCGAAATGACATCCGTAAGATAATATTCTTTTTTGTTGTTTTTATTATCAACTTTCTTAAGTGCGGCCCACAAAACTTTCAAATCGAAACAATATATTCCGCTGTTTATTTCATCTATTTTTTTCTGTTCATCCGATGCAGATTTTTCCTCAACAATTTCGGTAAACACTCCGTCGGTATTTCTGACAATTCTACCGTAACCAAAAGGATTTTTTACTTTACCGGAAAGAACCGTTGCGGAATTTTCCATTCTTATATGCCATCTTAACAATTCTTTTATCGTACGGGCTTTAACAAGCGGTGTATCACCGCACATAACAATCAAATGTCCGTTAAGATTTTTTAATTTCTCTTCCGCCTGCAAAAGCGCATGTGCTGAACCGAGACGTTTCTCCTGAAAAACATATTCGGTATTTCCGTATTTTTCAATATGTTTAATAACAAGGTCGGAACCGTTGCCTACAACAATTACAAGTTTTTGTAATTTTGCTGCAGCATTCATACAGTCAAGCACGTGGGAAATTAACTCTTTCCCGCAAACTTTATGAAGAACTTTCGGAAGAGAAGATTTCATTCTGGTTCCCTGTCCTGCCGCAAGAACGACCCCGTAGATGTTATTCATAACACTTTTACTCTCTGTTAAATAATTTTACTACAAATCACAATCTATAACCGGTTGTTAAAATTCACTTCGTTTGTCATTCCCGAAGTTCTCTGTCGGGAATCTCTCTACAGAAATTTTTGCAAAGCAAAAATTCACATTAATTGCTCATTGTTAATTGCTAATTTCTAATTGTAGTTCCGCTATTTTACCAAATTATTATTCGTTTTTCAAACAAAATTACTTGTTTTTTGTTTCCTTTTTCTTGGCTGCAGTTTTTTTCGTTTTAGCTTTAGCTTCCTTAGTACTTTCCGTTTTATTGTTTATCCACTGCAGATTTCTGCATTTCGGAAATGCCGAACACGTAAGAAAAGGACCTCTTCTCCCCATTCTCTTAAGCATTATGCTTCCGCATTTTTCGCATTTAATGTCGGTTTTTTCCGGTTCGGGCTTTATAACTTTATTGCCGTTTTTATCCAAAGCAAACGTAGTTTTACACTCCGGATAATGTTCACAGGCAAGATATGCTTTACCTTTAAATCCGATTTTTTTAAGTAAAATACCGCCGCATTTCGGGCATTTCTCTTCAGTTTTTTCCGGCTCATTGGAAATTTTATTTCCGTCTTTATCTATTGAAAATGCCGTCTTGCATTCCGGATACCCCGTACATGCAAGAAAAGGTCCTCTGCGACTTTCTCTGATAACCATCGGCTTGCCGCATTTCGGACAAATTTCATTTGTAGCTTTCGGTTGAACTTTCTGACGTTCCGCACTTTCCGCTTTAGTTACAAAATCGGAAAACGGCTCGTAAAACTTTTTTATTACCGTCTGCCATTTAACCTTATTTTCGGCAATATCATCAAATTTTTCTTCAATATCGGCCGTAAATTTATAATTTATAACATCTTTAAAATTTTCTTTTAAAAATTTATTTACAACCGTTCCCAATTCCGTAGGGTAAAATTTTTTATTATCAAGGCGGACATATAATCTGTCCTGAATGGTTTTTATCGTCGGGGCATACGTGGAAGGGCGCCCTATTCCATACTCTTCCAAAGTTTTAATCAAACTTGCTTCGTTATATCTGGCGGGAGGTTCGGTAAAATGCTGTTCGGGAACAATATTCAACAAAGTCAAATTATCACCCATAGCGACAAGAGGAAGTTTCGGTTCTTTATCACTGTCGTCGGTAACCGAGTAAACTTTCATAAAACCGTCAAATTTCAAAGTACTGCCCGAAGCCCTAAACATATAATCATTTGCCTGAATATCTATTGTCATTGTATCATAAACGGCATCCGCCATTTGGCTGGCAACAAATCTGTTCCATATTGCGTTATACAGCTTATATTCGTCGGAAGTCAAATAAGATTTCATCATTTCAGGCGTTCTTTTAACGGATGTCGGTCTGATAGCTTCGTGTGCTTCCTGCGCACCTTTCGATTTTGTTTTATAAAATCTCGGCTTTGCAGGAACAAAATACTTACCGAAATTCGTATCAATAAAACTTAAAGTTTCTTTCTGTGCGATTGATGCAACGTTAAGAGAGTCGGTTCTCATATAAGTAATAAGACCGACAACACCTTGTCCGCCGATATTTATACCCTCATAAAGTTTCTGTGCTACGGACATTGTTTTAGACGAAGAAAAACCTAACCTTCTTGAAACATCCTGCTGCATTGTGGATGTTGTATAAGGAGGATACGGGCTTCTTTTTCTTTCTTTTTTATCAACCGAAGAAACAACATAAGAAGCATTTTTCAAATCTTTTAAAATATCATCGGCATGCTCTTTACTTTTTATATCAAGTTTATCGAATTTTTTACCGTCTTTGGAAACAAGTGCAGCTTTAAATGCGGAAGATGTTTTATCTTTCTGAAGTTCTGCCGTAATTGACCAATATTCTACCGGAACAAATGCTGCAATTTCTTCTTCTCTGTCACAAATCATCATTACAGCTACGGACTGCACACGCCCTGCAGAAAGTCCTCTTTTAATTTTCTTCCACAAAACAGGCGACAGTTTATAACCGACAAGCCTGTCCAAAATTCTTCTTGCCTGCTGACTGTCAACTAAAGCCATATCTATTTTTCGCGGGTGTTTAACGGCATCTTTTATCGCACTTTCCGTTATTTCATGAAAAGTTATTCTGTCGGTAATTTCGTCGGGAAGTTTTAATAATTGCTGCAAATGCCACGCAATTGCTTCTCCCTCACGGTCCAAATCGGTTGCAAGATATACATGCCCCACTTCTGCAACGGCTTTTTTCAAATCGGAAATTATTTTTTTAGATTTACTCATTGCCTCGTAAGTCGGCTCAAAGTTATTGTCAACATCAACACCCATTTTATGTTCGGGCAAATCTCTGATATGTCCGAAAGAACTTTTGACTATATAGTCGCTGCCCAAAATTTTAGATATTGTTTTTGATTTTGCGGGAGATTCCACAATTACTAAATTTTTCATAATACCTCTTAAAAGTTTACTTCGCAAATTTTAGTTTATAAGATTATCAGGTTATCAGGTTATTAGTTTTTTGCAGTTTGTTATTAAACTTATAATCTTATAACCTTATAAGCTTATAACCTAATATAAGTTTGTCCGGGCATTTCTTTTATAAATCCGTCAAGTTCCAATCGTAGAAGTACGGACGACAAATCCGAAATAATTATACCTGTTTTTGCACTTATCTCATCTAAGGACATACCTGTTATTGATGTTTTCAATACTTTTAAAACTGCTAAACTGTTTCCGTCACCCGAAACAAGTTGTAACCTGTTTTTCTTTTCTTCCTTTTTTGCTGTTTTAACAAAATCAAAAAGAGAAAAAGTTTGCTCGATAATATCTTCCGGCTTTAACGCAACAAATGCGCCGTTTTTTATTAAACTGTTAGGACCTTCGGAATATCTTGCATATACAGGTCCGGGAACGGCATAAACATCTTTACCGTATTCCGCCGCAAGCTCCGCTGTTATTAAAGAACCGCTCTTAAGTGCTGCTTCCACAACAAGAGTTGCTTTTGAAAGGGCTGCAACTATTCTGTTTCTTCTCGGAAAATTTATCTTATCGGGTCTCTGTCTTAAAGGAAATTCACTTATAACGGCACCTTTTTCGTAAATAGTTTCCTGAAGTTTTTTGTTTTCTTTAGGATAATAATCCAAAAGTCCGTTACCTAAAACGGCTACGGTTTTACCGTTATTATTCAAAGTGGAAATGTGCGTTTGCGTATCAATTCCGCTTGCAAGTCCGGATACGGTGGTTAAACCGCATTCAACAAAATGTTTACAAAATTTATCGGTAACTATTCTTCCGTAATTTGTAGGTCGTCTTGAGCCTACTACCGAAACGGAATACTCGTCTTTATTGGAATAATTCCCTTTTATATACAATACCGACGGATAATCACAAATATCCTTTAACGGTTTCGGATAATCTCCATCGATATAAGTTACTATTTTTATATTATTCTTTTCCGCAAGTTTTACTTCTTCTTCGGCAAATTTCAAATCGGCAAACTTTTTTACCGTATCTGCCGTTCGTTCTAAAACACCTGCAGCTTTTATTATTTCTTCGTTATCTCCCTTAAACACATTTTCGGCACTGCCGAAATAATTTATCAAACTTATCATCTTCTTCGGTATAAGTTCAATAATCATATTAAGAGCAACAAGAGATAACTGTTCTTTATTCATAATTCTTTTAAAAATTGCGGAGTTTCCGACAATCAAAAATATTATGCTTCGGTATTTATTCCGAGATTTCGCAAATCACTATCACTTTCCGAAATCGCTGCCATAGAATTTTTTCCGCTTTCTTCCGTGTTTTCTTCTCCCGTATTCATACCTATTTCAATTTTCTCTTCATCAACATTTTCATCCGATATATAAGTTTTTTTGGCTTTATGTGTATAACCGGCTCTCTTAAGAAGTGCCATTATTTCATCTTTATTTTTATTACTTTCGGCATAATCCGCCATATCATAACCGCCGTTATCTACTGCATTAACATTTGCTCCGGCATCGATAAGAACTTGTATTACTTTAATATTTTTGTTGTTTTCACATGCAAGCATCAATGCAGTTGTTCCGTCGCCGGACTTTGCATTAACATTCGCACCCGCACGAATAAGCTCTTTTGAAACATTTTCATAATTATCAAATTCTGCGGCATACATTAAGGGCGTTTTTCCGTTCACGTCAGCCATATTCACTTTCGCACCGCTGGCAATAAGCAGTTGAAATATTTCCAAACTGGAATTTCCTCTGCATGCTGCCATGATAGGAGTAACTCCATACGCATCTACGCTTGAATTTATATTTGCAGAAGTTATGGCTTCTTTTACTTCGGTAAACGAACCGAACTCACATGCTTCGTGTAAACTCATTTTTTGGGTTACGACGGTATCTTTCTTTGCAAAAGCATTTGATACAAAACCTGCAGATACTAAACAAAATGTTAAAATTGTTAATGTAATTGTTTTTTTCATAAGAATACCCTTTTATTTTTCTTTAAAGTACTTAACAGTCGCTTCAAGACCGTTAAGAATTTTTATTTTCGGCTGCCAACCTAAAACTTTTTTGGCTTTTGATATATTTAAAACACTTTTCAACAATTCACCGTTTCTTTTAGGTTTGTAAATTGCTTTTTTCTGATATCCTGTAATTTTTGCAAGAGCTTTAAATAAATCATTTACGGAAAAAGTTTTCTGCGTTCCTATATTTACAACTTCGTTATTTGCTTTTGTTAATGCTTTAACATTTGCATCAACGACATCTTTCACATAAACATAATCTCTTAACTGTTTACCGTCACCGAAAATAAATGCATCACTGTTTGATGTCATTTTACCTATAAATATTGCAACTACGCCTGCTTCGCCGTTAACATCTTGTCTCGGTCCGTAAACATTGGCGTATCTTAATATGGTATATTTCAGCCCGTACAACGAAGCATAACATTTAATGTAATGTTCTACCGAAAGTTTAGCCACTCCGTAAGGAGAAAGAGGATTTTCGAAAGATTTTTCATCGGGAGCTTTACTGCCGCACTCGCCGTAAATTGTTCCGCCCGACGATGCGAAAATTATCTTTTTAACTTTCGTATTTTTGCATGCTTCAAGAATATTCAATGCACCTTTAATGTTTACATCCGCATCAAAGCACGGATCTGCAACGGATTTTCTTACATCCAGCTGTGCCGCATGATGTATAACAACATCAAATTTTTCTTTTTTGAATATTTCGTCAATTTTCTTTTTATCACATACGGAAACTTTATAAAATTTCGCTTTCTTGTTTATGTTTTTTACATTCCCGGTTGCAAGATTATCTACTATTGCAACTTTATGTTTTTTTGCGATAAGTTCATCAACAATATTTGAACCTATAAACCCTGCACCGCCGGTAACCAGAATTTTCATTTTATCATACCTCTTTCGTTTGTCAGCATATAGTACGCTATTGCTACGCTTGATTTATAATGTTTTACCATATTTTTATGTTCCGCATTTTCTTGTGCGGGAACTATCTCTCTCGGTTTTTCTTTATTCCACTTATAATATTTTTCTTTGTTTGATGCAAAATCATAAATAACAAAATTATCTTTTGTCATTATTGAGCCTAAACAGTTCGAAGCAATATTTTTTTCAGCCTCATCGGAAAGCAAATCCGTTCCCGTAGCCCAATAAGGCGTATTTGATAAGGAAACATTGTAAAGTGTCGGCAAAATATCGGTATGAGATCCCACAACGGAAGTATCCGGCTTTTTGTTCGCTCTTAATTTTTTAGGAACATACAGATAAAAAGGCACACTCATTTCGTCAAGTTTTCTTTCCAAAGAATATGTAAACGTAATCCAAAAGTTGTGGTCACCGGTTATTGCAACGATAGTGTTATCGCCGTATTTTGAATTCTTTAATTTAGTCAAAAATTCACCGACTTTCTGGCAGGAATACTGATAAGTCGCAAACCTCATATTAGACAATTTTCTGTCGCCCGTAATATCTTTGTCCAATTGTTCGCTTATTTCCAAAGGATACGGTTTTTGGTATCCGCTCGGCAAAGAATACGGCGGATGATTTGTCGTCGTCATAACATATATAAACTTTCTGTTATCGTTCTCATCTAAAAATTTTAAAATATAATCGAAAAGATATTCGTCAAAAACACCCCACTGGTTTCTTTCATATTCTTTCGGCATGGAACCTTCACCTATAACTTTATCAAAACCGACATTGGGCATATAAGACGTACAGTTTCTCCAGCCGGAATTTCCGCCGTACATAAATGCGGTTTCATATCCGCTTCTTTTATACGGCATGGGCCCTGTATAAAAATATTTATTATACGCATATTTGGACTGACACAAAAACTGAGATAACGGCAGCCTTGCAATGTTTGTTATTGAAGATTCAAGGCTTCCTATTGTTCCCATATTACTGGGCAAAAATTTGTAAAATACTATATCTTCATCGAGATGTTTTTTGAACTCACCCAACACATTAAATGTCGGGCTGTTATAATGCATTAAGTCCGTTCCGAGTGATTCCATTACTATAAATATAACGTTAGGTTTTGTTTCTTCTAAGGCTTTATTATATTTTGTCTTTTTCCACAAAGATTTTTCCGGTTCGGCTTTATCTATTTTAGAAACATCAACATTTAAAAAGTCGGCAAAAGCTTGAGCCATATTATTTTTGGAATAACCCATCTGCCCGATATAATCTCTGTCTTTTTCTTTTGAACGTGCCTCTATTGCCGCCTGCAAGGTATAGATACCGTTAATTGCCACCTTGTTTATAAAGGCATTTGTAGAGATTTCCGCATTATCTACACCAAGCGGAAACAGTCCGAACGAGCCTCTTGCCAAAATAAAGTTTACGGCTATCAAACAGACTGAAACAATAATCTTAATATAAATTTTTGTTTTATTAAGATAATAACCGATAATTTTTCTTTCCGCAAAATATTTAGTCAACAGATATATCACAACAAAAATTGATATAAATCCGACAGCTGCCCAAAATACGGGATAATTCTCAACTATCGTGGAAAAAAGTGCCTTTGTATCGTCTTCAAAAACACCGAACATTAAAATGTTCATATGGTTTTGAAAATACGAATAAAAACCGAAATCTACGCAAAGCAGACTTAGTATTAAGCCGAAAAATACCGTATAATAATATTTTAAACTTTTTACGAATTTAATAAAAAGTTTTTGACTGTTGATAAACCAAAATATCACAAACAACAGTGTCATCAAAGAGTTGATATATGCAAGCACCGCAGCATCGTATCTGACACCTAAAATAAATGCCTGCAGTAAATCTCCGTAAGGCATAAGATTGGCAACGCCGCCCGAGTAATAAAATGTAAATATTACTCGGTAAACTGTCATCATTGCCAAAAAGATGATATTTAGGAATATGATTCTTTTAATAAATTTGGTTATCATTTTAACATTAATCAAGCTGAGAACGAACTCTTTGAGTTCTTAGCTGATAAGCTGAGCATTTTTTCAGTAAACTTTTCAACTCTTCAGCTTATCACCTTATCAGCCGGAAATAAAACCGCTTTGCGGTTTTATTTCTGTTCGTACTGCAAAGTTTTTGTCGTAATATCCGTTACACTTGAAGGACCGAAGAACTGTATAGCTCCTGGGAACATATACATATCTTTCAATGCCCAGTCTTTTCTTACTTTTGCAAATTCTTTAAACGGTTTTCCGTTAAGTTTTACCAAAGCTTTCTGTATAACAGGTTTTTCTTTACCTTTTCTTTTTTCTATGTTCATCATCATAGTTAAAGGAATACCGCCGCATTTCCAGTCTGACGGTTTTGCAACAAGATTTTTAACGGATGACAAATATCCTGACAAATTATTCAATACCAATGCCGCTGCGTTATAGCCTAAAGCATAAGTATAATTTGCATCAAAATTCGACGGAATTCCGCATCTTCCTTCATATCCGAAGAAGTGATTAATCGTAGAGAATTTACCTTTATATTTTCCTGCTTTCTTCAAATCTTTCAATTTTTTGGAAACCATTTCAATAAGGAGTTTTTCCGTTTCGATTAAAGATACCTGAACGTTTCCGTGAGGATCTCTGTCAAGCATCAACTGAGCTGCGATATTTTTAGGAAGAGAATTTAACAATGAAGCCAAATTCTTGGGAAGTTTTTTGGATATGAAAGCAATCTTTTCGTCAACGGAATTTAATTTTGCAACTTGAGCTTCGTTTTCCGCAAGCAGGTCGTTCAACTCTGCTATAAGAGCTTTCATCTCGGGAATAAATTCAATCAATCCTTCAGGAACAAGAACTACACCGTAATTTTTGCCCATTTCGGATCTTTTTACGACGAGCTTAGCCAAATCGTCAACAATCTGTCCCAAAGTCATTTTCTTGGCTAATACTTCTTCGCCGATTAAAACTACATTAGGCTGAACTTTAAAGCCCACTTCCAAAGTAATGTGAGAAGCACTTCTTCCCATAAGTCTGATAAAGTGCCAGTATTTTCTTGCGGAGTTTACATCTCTTTCAATATTTCCTACAAGTTCCGCATAAATTTTTGTTGCGGTATCGAAACCGAAAGAAGCTTCAATATGTTCGTTTTTCAAATCGCCGTCGATAGTTTTAGGTACACCGATAACGCAAACACCCGTATTTTCTTTTTTCAAATATTCAGCCAAAAGTGCTGCGTTGGTATTGGAATCGTCTCCGCCGATAAATACAAGAGCATCCATTTTATTTTTTAATATGGTTTTTTTAGCCTGTTCGAACTGTTCCGGTGTTTCAATTTTCGTTCTGCCGGACTGTATCATATCGAATCCGCCGGTATTTTTGTAATTGGCAATAACTTTGTCCGTTATTTCCATAATTTTGTTATCCAATATTCCGGAAGGTCCGCCCAAGAAACCTATTAATTTATTATTCTTGTTGGCATTTTTCAAACCTTCAAGAAGTCCGAATATAACATTATGCCCTCCGGGAGCCTGTCCGCCGGAAAGAACTACGCCTACTTTAATTGCTTTTTTGGAAACAACGGCATTTTTACCTGCCTGAAAACTTACTACCGGCATACCGTAAGTTTTTTCAAAAATAGCCTTTATTTTATCGAAATCAGCAACGGACTTCGTCGCTTTGCCTAAAACCGGCTTAACATTTGCAATACCTTTCTTCAATACGCTCGGTAATACCGGTTGAAAATTTAATCTTTCTTTGTGCAATTCGGAAACCGCACATTTGCATTTACAACATTTCTGTGCCATAATAAAACTCCTATGAAAAAATTTATTAAAAAAAATAGTTCTATGATTATACAAAAAAATTTTGCAGACCGCAAATTTTTTTATAATATCACAAAAATCATTATTGTATCTTTACTTTATTAAACCTGACTTCGCTTTTGTGATTGATTTTGGACAGATTTATTTCAAATATTCCCTGAGCTAAAAGATATTGTTCCAAGTTGGCGAAATAAAATCTGTCTTCTTTAATTTTGTTAAAAAAGATAAAGTTTTTACCGCCTGCTTTAATATGCGTGGTAATATTTTTCGGACTTATAAAATTACAAACAAAATTTGTTTCCTTAAAAGGATTTATACAAAACAAACATGCGGCAACAAATACACACGCCAAAAGTTTTTTACTTTTCCTATATTCAACCATAATATAAAATGCAACATAATAAAAAATCATGGCCGCTAAACCCGGTACTGCCGTATATACAACGGCAAATGAAAGTTTGGAAGAAAAACTTATAAGATACAAAATAAATTTTAGAACATATGTCAGAACAAAAGCCGTACCGAAAGCTGTGTATGATGACAAAAAACTTACGGCGTAAAAAATTAAAGACAGAACAATTATTACCGGAACTAATGGAACAATAATAAGATTTAGAACAAAAGAAACTACCGAAATTTTACCGAAATAATAAATAAGTATAGGGATAAGTGCAAATTGTGCCGAAAGCGTAACACAAGCCACATCCCAAGCTGCCGATAAGAATTTATTTCTTATAAACCCGAAAGCAAACCTGAATTTAGGGTACAGATACACTATACCGAATGTTGCAAAAAACGAAAGCTGAAAACTTGCCGTAAAAAGGCTCTGCGGATTAATTATTAAAATTATCAGTGCCGATAGAGATAAAGCATTATATATAAGAGGTTCTCTATCAAGCATAAACGATATAAGTACGCACGATGCCATTATTGTTGCACGCACAGCCGGAGGATTTGCTCCGGTCATAAGCGTATAAAAGAAAAGAGCGGGAATAGTCAAAAGATATACATACTTTAACTTAAACCCGAGTATTTTAAAAATAAACAAAAATATTGCAGCACAAAACCCTATATGAAGTCCGCTTATAACAAGTATATGAATAAGCCCGGAATTAACAAAATCATTTTTTGTATCTTTATCAAGTGCAGCTTTATTGCCGACAATCATGGACTTTAAAATTGAAGAGTAAGGCGGAACGAAATATTCATCGATTTTATTCTCTATATTATCTCTTACTTTTAGAGAAAGTTGTTTTATTTTATTCGGCTTTTTCTCAACAAATTCAAAACCGTACTGATAAAATGTCGTATATATTTTTTCTCTTTGCAGATATAAATTGTAGTCGAA
>CAJOJJ010000011.1 GCA_905234925.1 uncultured Endomicrobiia bacterium | reverse complement strand
TATTTATTTTTAACAGAAAATTTTGCAAAGCAAAATTTTACTTTAAACTTCTCAGCTTATCACCTGCTCAGCTTCTCAGCTGTCTTTTTCTTTGGATTTCCTTAAGGAGGGCTTTTGTTTTGGCAAGTTCGGCTGTCAGCAGTTATTTTTCCATAGCAAAAAAATAACGGCTGATTATTTACAGGCAGAGAAAGCACTATAAACAACAGCCGTGATTCAATAACCCTCAAGGGGCTAATGAATACTTGGAATAAAATATTTAAGTAGCGAGCTGAAATATATTATCCCTATTACGTCTGTTTTTGGCTTTCTCTGCCTTTTGCTTTCGCAAAAGTGCATCCTTTTCGGATTCCAAAAACATTATTATTAAGTTTTATTTACAACTTTATTATAAATGAAAAAACTCTTTATGTCAATAACAAAAAAATTTTTTCGTTTATTGCTGATTTCTAATTACTTTTTCTTTCTTTTCTTCCGCTTTTATTCTATGCCACTCGGCACGGATTTCTTCTTCAGTTTTGGCTTTCGAATTACCGAAAACATGCGGATGTCTGCGTATCATTTTTTCATTTATCGTATCCAGAACATCGTATATGTCAAACATCTTATTTTCTTTTGCTATCTGTGCATGGAAAATAACCTGCAATAAAACATCGCCAAGTTCTTCTTTCATATTCTCGTAATCTTTATTCAAAACAGCCTGTTTATATTCTTCGGACTCTTCAAACAGATACTTTAATAATGTTTCGTGTGTCTGCTTTTTATCCCAGGGACAGCCGTGTTCACCGCGGAGCTGTTCCAAAATATCGACGAGTTTTAAAAATTTATCGGTTTTTTCCATAAAGTTAAGCTTTCAACTTCTTTATTATCTCAGGGATAATTTCGTACAAGTCACCGATTAAAGAATATGTTGCCGATTTTACCATCGGACATTCTTTATCTTTGTTTATTGCGATAATCGTATCCGAAGAACTCATACCTACCATATGCTGAATCTGTCCGGAAATACCGCAAGCAATATAAATTTTCGGTGCAACGGTTCTTCCCGTCTGACCTACCTGATGGGAATACGCTATCCAGTCGGAATCTACAGCAGCTCTGGAAGCACCTACGGCACCGCCTAAAGCGTCTGCCAAATCCTGTATAAGTTTGAATCCTTCTTTATTTCCCAAACCTCTTCCGCCTGAAACGATAATATCAGCATCGGAAATATTTACATCTGCCGTTTGGTCTTTAAAGAATCCCAAAAACTTGGTTCTGTTAATTATCTTTTGAGCATCAATTGTTTTATTGATAATTTCTCCTTTTCTGCCCTCAACAACCGGAGCTTCTTTGAACACTTTATGACGAACGGTTGACATCTGCGGTCTGTGATTAGGCGTTAAAATGGTTGCCATAATATTTCCGCCGAAAGCAGGTCTGGTCTGCATCAAATTTCTTGTTTCGGTATCAACTTCAAGTGCCGTGCAGTCTGCCGTAAGACCGGTATAAATTTTTGCCGCAACTCTGGAAGCAAAAGATCTTCCGATATTTGTTGCACCCATAAGAACAATTTCAGGTTTTTCTTCTCTTATCAAATCCGCCAAAATGCAACCGTAAGGATCGTCCTGAAACTCTGCAAGGATAGGATCGTCATAAACATAAACTTTGTCTGCACCTCTGTTTATTAAATCCTGTGCTTTTGCTGAAATATCGGAACCGATAAGTATTGCACTTAAAGGAACATTTAAAGTTTTAGCAAGTTCGGAACCTTTATTTAAAAGTTCATAAACAACGGAAGAAATTTCTCCGTGTCTCTGTTCGGCATATACCCATACGCCTCTGTATTCATCTTTATTTACTGCGGATTTTTTTTCTTCTTTCTGCATTGTTATTGCGCTTACCGGGCAAGCCTCAACGCACGAACCGCAAAGCCTGCAGGCTTCTTCATTTACAACGGCTTTAGCTTCTTTAACTTCTATTGCTCCGAACGGACATGCCGACTGACATGCACCGCAGCCGACACATTTTTCGGATGATATTATTATTTTATCTGCCATTTTTATTCTCCTGAAATTAAAACTATATTAAGCTGTTATCCGACAATTTTTTTACAAGCTGAGCTGCCATATCTGCCGCTTCGCCCTCAAATACTTCACCGCCGGTTCTCTGAGGCGGAGTAAAAATTTTCTTAACTTGAGTTGGCGAACCTGCCAAACCTGTTTTTGTTGTGTCTGCATTTATTGCTGCTGCGTTAAGCTGTTTAATAACGGCTTTCTTTGCTGCCATTTTTCCTTTCAAAGAAGGAATTCTCGGAGTATTTATTTCCTTAACTACGGTAAGCAAACATGGAACGGGAGATTCTATCAAATCGTATCCGTCTTCCATCATTCTCTGTACTTTTATTGAAGTTTCAGAAACTTCTTCTATTTTTCTTACATAAGCTACATGAGGAATATTTAACATTTCGGCTACGGACGGCCCGACCTGTGCGGTATCTCCGTCGGTTGCCTGTTTTCCGCAGAATATTACGCCGAAATCCGGAATTGTTTTAATTGCGGTAGATATTGCATAAGAGGTTGCCCAAGTATCCGCCCCCGCAAATGCTCTGTCTCCTATAAGAATTGCCTCATCGCATCCTTTGGAAATTGCTTCTCTTAAAGCACTTTCCGCCTGCGGAGGCCCCATTGTTATAACGGTTACTTTTCCGCCGACTTTTTCTTTAAGACGAACTGCCTCTTCTATGGCATACTCGTCGAAAGGATTTATTATTGCTTCTACTCCTTCTCTTTTTAAGGTACCTCTTTCGGGGTCTATTTGTACGTTTGTTGTTCCCGGTACCTGTTTAATGCAAACCAATATATGCATTTTCTCCTCCATGAAAAAATCGCTTGCGATTTTTTAAATTGCTGTGTTTTACAAATATTTTGATATAATATCAAATATAAAAATTTAATTCAACATTTTTTTAAGTTTTGCGAATCAAATTTTTGTTGACTATTTCCTCAAATATTAGTAAAATATTTCAAATGTTACAAGGTACTATCGATTGGAAATTAATTAATAAAGAAGGTATATTATGTCTGAAAATTTAACATCCAAAATCGGCAGTCAGGAAAAACCGGTAAATAAGTCCGGTTTACCGTCGGACTACGGCGACACACAAATTACAGTTTTACCCAGAGATCCGATATGCATTTTCGCATATTGGTCAATATCCAACGAATTTATCGGCAATTTAAAAAAACAGTACGGCGAGGCTGTTTTTCAAGATGCCAAACTTGTCGTAAGAGTTTACGATACGACCGATGTTCAATTTGACGGCACAAACGCAAACAGATATTTCGACGTTTTCGTTACGCCGGAATCAAACAGCTGGTACATAAACGTAGGTGAATTTAACCGCTGCTGGTGCGTTGATATAGGTTATTTAACTGCAGACGGAAAATTTATCTGCATAGCAAGATCCAACAAAGTAGATATGCCCAGATACGGAGTTTCCAGTATTACCGATGAACAGTGGGCAATGCTGAAGATAGAATTTGAAAAATTGTTAAAAATTTCCGGAATAAACAACATAGGAATGAGTTCCTTTGATATATCCAAACTTATGAGAGAAAGATGGGAAGAAATAGTATCTATTTCCTTACCGAGTTCACATTCTCATATCAGTTCATCAAGCTCGTTTAAAATACATCCTTCTTATGAAAAGAACCAACCTGTTAAAGGGAAAGATAAAAACTTTTGGTTAAGAGCCGACACGGAAATTATCATTAACGGCGCAACGGAACCGGATGCAACATTAACGTTGAAAGGACAGCCGATAAAGTTGTCTGCAGACGGTTCGTTCTCTGTAAGGTTTTATCTGCCCAACGGCGAAGATAAGTACACTATAGAAGCAACTTCTGCCGACGGAACAATGAAAAAATCTATTACGTTTGAAGTAAATAAAAACACGAAGTAACAATGTATAATAAACGACAGAACGACGATGTATAATATACATTAAGACTTGGAGTTATATGGAAAATAAAGGTTTTTGGTGTTTTCAACTGCATGCACATTTGCCGTTTGTCCGCCATCCGGATTATCCCGATTTTTTGGAAGAAGACTGGCTTTACGAAGCGATAACGGAAACGTATATTCCGCTTCTGTCGATATTTGAAAATTTCGTTCAAGACAACATAAATTTTGCATTGACAATGACAATCACGCCGTCACTTGCAAATATGCTTGCCGATCCTCTTTTACAATCCAGATACTACGCAAAATTAAATAAACTTATAGAACTTTCCGAAAAAGAAGTGTTCAGAACAGCCAATACACAGTACCACCAAGCTGCGTTGATGTATGAACAAAAATTCAAAACCTGCAAACATATTTGGGAAAAATATCACGGAAACATTTTAACCGGTTTTAAAAATCTGCAGGATATGGGTAAAATAGAAATTATAACCTGTTGTGCCACGCATGGTTTCTTACCGTTAATGACAAATGAAGTTGCACAGAGAGCCCAGATACAAATAGCAGTCAGAGATTACGAAAAACATTTCGGCAGAAAGCCGCGCGGTATTTGGCTTGCCGAATGTGCATATACTTACGGTGTGGAAAAATTCTTAAAGGAAGAGGGTATTCGTTTCTTCTTCTTGGAATCTCACGGAATTTTATACGCAACACCAAGACCGAAATACGGAGTTTTTGCTCCGATATACTGCCCTAACGGAGTAGCAGTATTTTCAAGAGATATGGAAACGGCGCATCAGGTATGGAGTGCCGATTCCGGCTATCCCGGAGACCCCGACTACAGAGAATTTTACAGAGATTTGGCTTACGACTTGGACTATGATTATATCCGTCCGTATCTTCATTCCGACGGAGTAAGAAGAAATATCGGCGTAAAATACTGCAGAATTACGGGCAAAGTACCGCTCCATGAAAAGCAGCCCTACAATCCTCAGTGGGCTGACAACAAAGCAAGGCTTCATGCGGAAAATTTTGTTTTCAACAGAACAAAACAGATAGAATATCTTTCGGGAATTATGCAGAAAGAACCTGTTGTCGTATCAATGTATGATGCGGAACTTTTCGGACATTGGTGGTTTGAAGGTCCCAACTTTATAAATTATATTTTCAGAACAATACAAAATTCAAATGCCTCATTTAAGCCTATAACACCTATACAGTATTTGGATATGTTCCCGACAAATCAGGTTTGTCAGCCGTCGCCGTCGTCTTGGGGCGACAAAGGCTACTTTGAAGTGTGGCTGAACGGCAAAAACGATTGGATTTACAGACATTTGCATATGGCAGCCGACAGAATGGTGGAAATTGCAACCGCCAACAGAAATGCTCAAGGGCTGCAGTTAAGAACATTAAAACAGGCCGCAAGAGAACTTGTTTTGGCACAATCTTCCGACTGGGCATTTATTATGACTACCGGCACTATGGTAGAATATGCCGAAAAAAGAACGAAAGAACATATATACAATTTCACAACATTATATAACCAAATAAAAAGTAATTCCATTGACGAGGGATTTGTTTCCAACCTTGAATACAGAGACAACATTTTCCCGGAAATGGATTACAGAGTATATATAAAAGCTTAAGGAGAAAAACCATTTTTACTGTAAGCAATATTTTATTGGCGGTTGTTTGTACGGCAGTGCTTGCACTTATGTCGTATGTTATTTTTGTGAATAGAAAACTGAAAATTAAAGTATCGAAACTGAAAAACAGAATATATAATGCCGAAGAAAAAATTCAAGGGCGTACTATGGATATCGATAATCTGATAGTTACCTTGGCAAGCATTCATGAGTTCGGCATTAAAGCTACGGAAATTATGTCTAAGGAAGAATTGTCTCAAGCAGTAGTTAATGCAGCCTGCAGCATAATCCATTCGGAATTAAGTTCTCTTATGCTGATAAACGAGCAGGATGAACTTTATATTATTGCCGCTAAAGGTTTATCAAAAAAACTGAGAGAAGAAACAAAAATTAAAATCGGCGAAGGTGTGGCAGGTAAAGTTGTTACAAGCGGCGAATATATTTTTGTGGACAACATCGAGACCGATACAAGATTCTTAAAAAATTCCAATATTGAAAAATACATTTCAAAATCTTTTATTGCTGTTCCTTTAAAAGTAAAAAATAAAGTTATCGGCGTATTGAATATAAACTCATCAAAAAACAAAAAATATTTTGATGACAGAGATTTGAAGCTGCTTACCATTTTGGCAGATCAAGCCGCAATGAGACTGGAAAATATTGATATGTTTAATAATCTTCAGTCTTTCTACCTTGAAATGACACAGGCACTTGTAGGTGCAATAGATGCAAAAGATTCTTATACACACGGACATTCGACGAGAGCCAAGAAATATGCAGGCGAAATTGCAAGCAAAATCAGCCTTCCTCAAACCATAAGAGAAAGCATAGAATACGGTGCAATTATGCACGATATAGGTAAAATAGGTATTCCGGACCACATCTTGTTAAAAAAAGATAAATTAACACCGGAAGAAATGAAAATTATAAAACAGCATCCCTCAATAGGGTTCAATATCATATCTCCGGTAAGATTTCTCTCCGCAGTTGCTCCGATGGTTCTGTACCATCATGAATGGTTTAACGGAGGAGGTTATCCTGAGGGTTTGGCTAAAGAAGAAATTCCTTTGGGCGCAAGAATCATTGCCGTTATAGATGCCTACGATGCTATGACGTCAGACCGTCCTTACAGAAAAGCACTGCCGGTTGAAGTGGCGGTAGAACAACTCAAAAACGGCTCAGGCAAACAATTCGATCCGAAAATTGTAGATATTTTCACAAAAATATTGGAAGAAGAGAAAATATTAAACTAACGACTTATAAGTTAAAACAAAACTAATAACCTCATAACCTCATAAACTAATAACCTATGAGTATTTTATATATCGTTCCCACTCCTATAGGTAACCTTGAAGATATTACCCTAAGAGCAGTCCGTATCCTGCAGGAAGTAGATACTATAGTCTGTGAAGATACCAGGCAGACAATAAAGCTTTTATCACATCTTAAAATTTCTAAACCTTTAATCAGTTTCTATACTCAAAATCAACTTAAAAGAATACCTCAAATAATTGCAATGCTTAAAGACGGCAAAAATGTTGCACTCGTTTCCGACTGCGGTACACCCGCAATTTCAGATCCCGGATATTTCTTAATAAAAGAAGCTTTGGAAAACAATATAAATGTCGTTCCTTTACCCGGACCATGTGCATTGATAACGGCAGTAATTGCGTCGGGACTTCCTACCGATTCTTTTGTTTTTTTAGGATTTTTAAAGAGAAAGCCCGGCAAAATGAGAAAGGAACTTGAATCTGCCGGACAACAGAAAAAAACTATAATTTTTTATGAATCCCCTCACAGACTTTTAAAAACTTTAGAAATCTGCAAAGAAGTTTTCGGCGGGAACGCAAACGTTGTTTTGGCACGGGAACTTACAAAAAAGTTTGAAGAATTCGTAAGAGGAAACTTAGACCAAGTAACAAAAAATATGCAAAAACGCGAAATCCTCGGCGAATTTGTAGTAATGATTGAAGCATACGAAGCATGCTTCAATAGTTGAGAAGCTGAGAACAGCGAGTACTGCAGATTTCTATACTTACATACCTCAAAAATAATTGCTACGCAATTATTTTTTTAAATTTTCTCTTTCCCGCCTGCAAAATCATTCCGTCTTTTACTTCTATTTCGTCGTCGGTTGTTACTTTTTGGCTGTCAACTTTAGCACCGCCCTGTTCTATCAGTCTTCTTGCTTCTTTCTTGCTTGTAACCATTCCGGAAACGAACAAAAGTTCGGATAACTTTATTTTATCTTTATCGCATTTAAATTCTTCAATTTCAGTCGGTAAATCTTTGTTTGCAAATATTTTGTTAAATTCCGCTTTTGCAGTTTGGGCAGCTTCATTGCCGTGGTACCTTTCAACGATAATTTCGCCCAATTTCATTTTAGCTTCTTTCGGGTGCATCTGTTTTATTTCATCCAGGTTTTCCTGTGTAAGCAGTTCATAATACACCATCATCAATTCATCGGAAATAGACATCAATTTGCCGAACATATCCTGCGGAGCATCGTTTAATGCAATGTAATTTTTATAAGACTTTGACATCTTTTTAACACCGTCGGTACCGACAAGCAACGGCATCGTTATTACAACCTGCGGTTCCTGCCCTGCGTCGCGTTGCATATCTCTTCCGAGCAGCAAATTAAATTTTTGGTCATTTCCTCCCAACTCCACATCGGCATTAAGCGCTACGGAATCATAAGCCTGCAGCAACGGATACATAAATTCAACAATACTTATGGGAATATCGGCTTTATATCTTTTTTCAAAATCATCTCTTACAAGCATCTGTGCGACGGTATGTTTTGATGCCAATTTTAAAAGCCCCTGTATTCCAAGCTCGTTTAACCACTTACTGTTAAAAACTACTTCCGTTTTTTCTCTGTCGAGAATCTTGAAAACTTGGTCCTGATAAGTTTTTATATTCGCCATTATCTGTTCTTCTGTCATCATCGGTCTTGTGGCGGAACGCCCCGACGGGTCGCCGATTCTTGCCGTAAAATCACCTATTAAAAACACTATTTGGTGTCCCAAATCCTGAAAAACTTTCAGTTTATTTATTATAACACTGTGTCCCAAATGTAAATCCGGAGCAGTGGGATCTACTCCCAGTTTTATTCTCAACTTTTTGCCGGAAGCAAGCTTTTTCTTCAGCTCCTCTTCCGATATTATTTCATTTGTTCCTCGTCTGATTAATGACAATGCATCCATTTTATTCCTCTCTTTATAGCGACTGCACATTTTGGACTACGCCATTGCATTTATCTCCCCTATGTGCCTATTAGCTGAGGAGCTGAGATGTTTTAGATAAAAATACCTTTAGCCTTTCGGCTTATCACCTTTTCAGCTGTCGTTTCTTCGGCTCGTCTCAAATTTTGCGGTCTTGGAAATCGCTTTGCGATTTATTGTGTTTTGTTATTATACCATAAAAAATTTGCGAAGCAAAGAAAAATTTTACCCCGAAAATTTGAATTTTATATGATTAGTTTTCATTTTAGATTTTTCCTAATTTTTGACGTTTTATAAAATGAGTTATTTATAAAACTATAATTACAAAAGTTCTCGTAACAATCTTTCGGTCTCCTCTATCGTATAAAGAGGATTTGACAATATTCCATCGTACAAAGATAATTCTTGCTGCCAAAAACGAATTACAATTTATTTTTTTGTTAAAATCAAGGGTTGTTTTAGCGGATTTTATGTTAAAATAAGGACATCTTTTTATATTATATAGTACTTCCTATGATAATAATTATCAGAACAGGCGGGACGATATAACGAAGCATAAAAAGGAAAAGTAAATGTACTTTCCTGTTTTTAAAACGGAAAATAATTGTTCTGTCGGAAAACCATCCCAGCGTAATGCACAAAGCCAATGCACCTCCGGGCAGTAAAATATTCGACGATATATAATCGAACAAATCAAAAAAAGTTTTCGAGAAAATTTTAACATCTTTTAGTACTCCGAAAGACAGCGAGGTCGGAACCGTTAAAAACAACAAAATAACAAACACAATCAAAGTTGCCTTTTTTCTGGTCAATTTAAAATTTTCCGTTAGTACTGCAACCTGAGGTTCTATAATACTTAACTGCGAAGTTAAAGCCGCAAAAAGCAGCAATATAAAAAACAACAACGAAACAAAATTTCCGAATTTAATTTGAGAAAAAATTTTCGGCAGAGTAACAAAAACAAGTTCCGGTCCTGAAGAAGCTTCAACACCGAAAGAAAATACTGCAGGGAAAATCATAATTCCGGCAAGCAAAGCAAATAAGGTATCTGAAAAAATTATTGTGTATGCACTTTTAATCGGGTTATCACTGCTTTTCATATAACTTCCGTAAACCAACAGCACCCCCGTGCCTATACTTAACGTAAAAAACGACTGTCCTAAAGCCGCAAACATCATTTCAAAACTTATTTTTGAAATATCGGGCTTAAACATAAATTCCAACCCTTTGGATGCGCCCGGTAAAGATATTGATACAAAACATAAAATTATTAATATTATCAGAAAAACAGGCATCATTATCTTGTTGCCCAATGCTATTCCTTTATTAACGCCTCTGTAAATAAAAAACATACATATTAATAAAAATATACATGTAAATACATAAGCACTTATTGAGTCGCTTACAAAAGAAGAAAAATAAGAAGTGTAATCTTTAATACTGCCGATACTAAATAAACTTATGGAAATATATTTTACTATCCAACCGCCCACTACAAGATAAAAAGAAGAAATTATTATCGTGGTAAAAACATTAAGCCAGCCTAAAAATTTAAATTTTGGGTTTATCAGTGCATAAGCGCCGACGTTTTCTTTTTTTGCATATTTACCGAAACAGAGTTCGCAAATTAAAGGAACGGAACAAAAAAACAGTATAAAAAATAAATATACCAACAGAAAAACGGCACCGCCGTATTTTCCCATTATATAAGGAAACCGCCATATATTGCCCAGCCCTACGGCTGAACCTACGGCAGCTATTACAAAAACAAAATTGGATGACCATTGTTCTCTGTTAATTAAACTCATGCGGATATTTTAGCAAATTGATTAAATTTTTGAAAGAGAAAATTAAATCTTTTGAAGGAAACCACAAAAAATACAAGTAAAAATTCATTCCACAGTTTCAATGTAGAAACTTACCGGGCGGAAACCGTCGTTACAGGAAATCATTGCAGAATTTTTATTTTTCATCCAGCCATCGAAAAAACTTCCTCCGCCATTTGCAAGTATATTAACAAATTTTTCCATACTTTCCCAAGCACTGTCACATAAATTTTCAGGTTTTTGTGCATTATAAGAAATAAAAACATCCCCGACTTTTACATCACAGGCATGCTCTATCGGGTTTTCATACTTGTGCATAAGGTCTTTATATTCGGTTTTTCTCACCGCCGTAATTTTTACTTGTTTCATTTTTGTTTTTCTTTTCCAAGATTATATATCAAAAAAACTGCAAACCATCTTGTAAATATTTTTCTTTAAATTTTTTTGTGAATTGCGTATGAATTTGTTTTTTGGGGAAATTTTTTGGAAGTATTTCTTCTAAAGAAATGCTGTGTTCAGACATACATTCTTTTCCTAAAATTTTGAAAACAATACTGTCAGCAGAGCATATTTTTAAATTATCATTTTTATTATTAAATAAATGTGCTAACAGCTCCAATTCTCCGGGATCAAGTCTATCTTGAAATGATGGATCAAATTTCTGATAAAAAATCTGCATCATAGATAAAGGAACAGAAATTTTATTAATTTTTTTAGATATTATATATTTTCTCAAATTTATCGGATGTTTATTTTGTTGGTTATCTCTGTAGAAAGTAACTTCATTAACTATTGTGCTTGAAACTGTAATTTCAAAAGATGATATTATTTGTTCCCATAAATTTAATCTGAATAATTCTATAACTACACAAGAATCACATAAAATTATTTGGTATTTTGATGTCATTTTCTTTTTCTCCGTCATACAAGTTAATCGCCATTAATTCAGAAACATTTTTATTTAAATATCTTGCACATTGCGCTGTTGACATTTTACCGGTTCTAAGGCAATCTATTGCCTGTCTTTCATATCTTTCGGGAAACATGGAAGGAATTTTATTATCTCTTTTAGGAAATAATTTTTTTATTTCATCAACTGTGTTTTTTATTTTCTCATTAGATAATTTTATATTATAAATTTTATTAATTCTTCTTATTAATGCTTCATAAGAAACATCATATTGATTTGCCAAAGTATCTATTGTGCTAAATGATATTTTTCTCTCATCTTGAGAATTTTCTTCTATGGATTGTCTCAATTTTATTTCCGGCATTAAAAATTCGCTTGCGAAAATATCTGCAAATTTTTCTTCCTTCTCTGTGGATTCGTCATTTTCCTTGTTAGAATCCCAAGTTATTAAATGAAAAAGTTCGTGTGCCAAATCAAAATTTCTCCGCCAGCCTACATTACTTGTATTCAACATAATTGCAGGACCGATAGTATCGTCGTAAAAAGAAATTGCTGAGCCGTCAAAATTACAATGAAATATTTTGACATAATAATCGTTTTCTAGAATTTCTAAAAGACTTTTCCACGGTGTAGCAGTAGAATGAAATAAATATTCTGTTTCCTTTGCAATTTTTCTAACTTCAATTTCATTATTAGGAAAACTTCTTTTTAACTTTTTGAAATCATTTTTCTTTGTGAAATTAGACCAAGTTTCCAAGTTCACATATTGTTTGCATAACTGGTAAAATTTTGCTTCAATGTCTATTTGTTCCTGTTTATTATCCGGCTTTTTTCTCCACAACATCCTCGGATGTTCTAAAGAATTGTTGTTGAAAAAAAATGAAATAGGTTTATGGTATAAGTCTGCAAATATTTGTAATTGCGACAAAGACGGTTCTCTTTTGCCGTTCTCAAAATCACTTATTGATGAAACCGCAATTCTTGTTTTGTTACAGATTTCTTGTAACGAAAAACCAAATAGCTTTCTTAATTGATTTAATTTTTTATTTATTGTCATTTTCTTTCTCCAAGAAAATTATAGTACATTTTTAAACAAAAATCAACAACTTTTTTCTAAAATCAAGAAAATACATTCATTTTTTGATTATAATCTTATAAAAAGCAGTTCTCAAAATGCCATATATGGCATTTTGAGAACTGAGAACAATGGAAGCCGCTATGTCTTTAATAAAAAAACTAATCAAAATTATTATGTTACGAGAAAAGATCAATCTTGTCTTTAAATTCTATAAAATGTTTATTCTATATTATCCGATAAAGTTGTACCGCTTGTAATATCATAACTTATTCTTAAATAATAAAAACCGTTTTCTCTCATATCAACAGGTCTTGCAATATTTGAATAAAATTTAATTTTTCCGTCACTTGCATCACCGGAAAACAAAGTAAAATATTTATTACCTCGAGCATCTATTCCCAATACAGGATCATAACTTGTATAATTAAAATAGGCGAATGTAGGGAAAAAATAACCATACTCACTGTAATAAGTTTTCTGTGCAGTAAGGATTAATCCTGAAAGGGCATAAGCTTCCGACCATTTAGCCTTATCAACATAACCTCTATAAATCGGTACGGAAATTACCGATAATATAATAACGATTGCAATTGTTATTACCAACTCTACCAACGTAAAACCACCCAGCCCGTCATGCCTAAGATGTTGCGAGTGTGTCTTTGTCGGGCATCCCGTCGTTCTGTTGTTGCCTTTCTTTTCATACATCTTTTTTGATGTTTTAAACATTTTCTTTCTCCTTTTAAATTTATTTTTGTTTCTGAAAATCAAAAAGGAGAAACTTTTATTTAGACAAAAAAAATAACGGCTGAATTATTTTATGACTACTCAAGAACATAAAATAAACAGCCGTGACTCAATAACCCGTAAGGGGCTAATGAATACTCGGAATAAAATATTTAAGTAATGAGCTGAAATATATTATTCCTATACGTCTGTTTTTGGCTTGAGTAGTCTTTTGTTTTCACAAAAGTCGTCCTTTCGGACTCCAAAAACATTTTAATATTAAGTTTTAAATACTCTTTAATTATACCTTAAAATTTCCTTTTTGGCAAGAAGAAGATAACATTATAAATAATTTGCCAATTGGGAATTTTATTATTATCTTATTTTCAGATTGAGTAAAAAGCTTTTATATAATCTAAAATTTCCTGCTTAAGCAGCATATATATTTGTAAAAATTTACACCTAAAAATTGCCAAAAATGGCAGTTTTTAGGCATAGAATAAAAAATTAATTTTTTGTTGTTTTATAACAAGTTATCTGTTTTTTATTTTATCTTTCAAAAATTGTATTTCTTCTTTTAAAAAAACATTATCTTTTTTCAGTAAAGAAATTTCCAGTTCAAAAATTTTATTTTTTTCTTCCAACAATTCTACTTTATGTTGTAAATTTTTATCGGTAGTTCCGTGATAACTTTCTGTTGCTTCTTCTAATAAAGTTGATAACGGCACTTCTAAAATATCGGCAATCTTTTCCAAATTTTCAATTTTTGGCATTCTTTTGCTTGTCATCCAAATTGATAAAGACTGTCTTGTTATTCCTAACTTATCTGCAAGATCCCCTTGAGACATTTTTTTGGAATATAACAAATCTTTAATTTTTTTACCTATATCAATAGACATTATTTCCTCCCAATATTTATAAAAATACTTGACTTTATAAAATAAATGTTTTATAATATAAAATATAAATTTACAAAATAAAATTTTTATTTTAAAACGCAATATGCCGAGCGGGCTAACCTCATAGCATTAGCTTGATACAGAGATGCAACATAGCAGCAACTCTCAAATAAAAAGATAAATACAAATATCGACTTTATCTCTCGGCTATTATATCAAAAATTTTTAAAATTATCAACAAAAAAAGGAGAATTATTATGAAAAAAGAAAACGTTAATTTAAAAATTAAAGCTTTTACTTTAGTAGAGTTGGTAATAACTATCGCAATTGTTATCATTCTGTCGGTAATTTCTGTACCTATCTATCGAGGTTATGTTGATAAAGCTAAGTATTCTGAAGGATATGCATTACTTGGAACAGTCCTCTCAGCACAGAAAGCATATTATAATGAGTACGGTAATTTTTATCAAGATCCGTATGATTGGAAATATACGGCAAATCATGATGTTTTAGGTATAGATGTAAGAGGAAATAAATATTTCACTTGTTTTTTTGTTTGGAGTTCTAATAGAGTACCGTATTATTTTCATGTCTTTTCAATGAAACCTGAAGAATTACATACAAACATCGGGCATGAATTTGATACAACAAATTTGATTTTGCAATACAATATGACAAAAGGAACTTGCATAAATGCTTGGAAATCCGCTTGGTATAATTAATTTCAAATTCCTAAACAATGACAGCGATGCTTAGAATAGAGCAGAAATTCAACAGTATTTCTGCTCTTTTTATTTTTATACTAAAATAAATCCGGGCAAAGATTTCTTCTCTGCCCGGTCCTTTAATTTAATGACACAATTAACGGCATATACTTTACATAATCAAGTTGTACCGCTTGTAATATCATAACTTATTCTTAAATAATAAAATTTTGAATAAAATTTAATTTGCACACTGCATTAAGCTTTCGTAAATCATTTCCGAAAGGCAGGGGTGAAAAAACATTTCTCTTTTTATGTCGGATATTTTCATACCTGCACTTATCATAACGGATGCCGTATTTATCAGCTCATCGGCATTTGCACCGAGAATCCATACACCTAAAATTTTCCCGCTGTCTTTATCGGCTGCAACTTTTATCCAGCCTGTCCTGTCGCCCTCAATCTGCGCTCTGGCATTTGAAGAATAATTCGTTTTGTTATAAACAATATTTTTATAATTGTCAAAATCTGCAGCTTTTACGCTTGCCGCCGGCGGAAAAGAAAAAACAACTTTAGGTACGGGATTTGACGACTGCCTGCCGCTTGCCAAATTATCGGCATCCTGTTCGGCGGTATAAGCCAAAAAACCTTTCCCGGAAGCATCGCCTATTGCAAAAACATTTTCAACATTGGTTGAATAATTTTTTGTTTCAACAAAATTCTTCTTATCTAAACTTAAATTTATATTTTCCGTTTTTAAAATATTCGTTACGGACTTTCTTCCCGCAGCAATTAAAACTTTTTCAAATTTATCTTCGTCTTTTAAAGGCTCAGTGCAGGAAACTTCTACTTTTATTCCCTGTCTTGCCAAAACTTTTGCAAGCTCCATTGCAAGCTCCGTATCTTCGCTCGGCAAAAGTTGAGGACAAATTTCACGTAATGTAACATTTACGCCAAAAGCGGAAAATATGGAACTTAATTCTATTCCGATAGCTCCGCCGCCGATAACAAGCATATTTTTTGGCAGTTCCGTCATATTCAGTGCATCGGTGGAACTTATATACTTTTTATGATCAAAATCTATGTTCGGCACGACTTTACAGTCCGAACCTGCAGCTATAACAATTTTTTCTGCATAAATTTCCGTTTCCCCGTCGGACATTTTTACAATAAGCATATTCTTATTTTTAAAACCGGCTTCGCCTTTTATTATTTCAACGTTGTTTGTTTTAAGCAGTCTTTCAACACCTTTTACAAGATTTTCCACAAGTCTGTTCTTCTTCGCTATAACATCGGCAAAGTTTATGCTTTCAATATTTGCTTTTATTCCGTATTCCAATGACTTTGAAATTTTCTGTTTTGTTTTTGCCGCCTGCCACAAAAATTTGGTAGGAATACAACCGCAGTTCAAACATGTTCCGCCGAGAGAATTTTTTTCTATAACAACAACTTTTTTACCTTGTTTGGCAAAATTTATTGCACAGTTGTAACCTGCAGGGCCTGCCCCAACCACAGCAATATCGTAATTCATATTATCTCCTCAATGTAATTTTAGTAATTTCATTTTTTGAGAACAGCCTCATCGGCGGTCCCCACCATCTTGTACCCGGTGTTACATAAACATAAGAATCTTTCTCGTTAAAAGTTTCTTTATACAATCCGCAAAAATATTTATAAACAAAAATTTCTATCATATCAAAAGGCGGAATTTGCCCCGCATGCGTATGACCGGAAAGCTGCAACGTTATGGGATATTTTTTGTAAACGTTTCCGAACACCTGCGGCTGATGCGATAAAAATATAACGGGCTTTGCAAAATCTACACCCTTTAATGCCTTGTTAAAATCCGCAACATTTTTACCGAAATATTTTGACGTGGTCAAATCCGTAATTCCTGCAAAATATATTTTTCCGTCAATTAAAGTATTTTCATTGTTTAATAAAATCCAGTTTAATTTTTTGCAGACATATTCGTAAAGAGACAGCCCGCCGTAATATTCGTGATTGCCGTTAATTGCAACTATACCGTACTTTGCTTTTAAGTCTGCAAGTCCGTACTTTTCATAAGTTTGGGTAATATCAATATCAGCCAAATCTCCGGTAAAAGCGATAATGTCGGGGTTTAAAGAATTGGTAATATTTACAATCTTTTTAATATCGTCATATTTTGTTGCAACGTCTATGTGAATATCGGACAGCTGAACAATTGTAAATTTATCGACGGGAAAATTGGGAACATTTATGTTTATTTCTTTTACTCTTAAAACGTTTAAAGCATTAAATACGGAATATACGGAAGAAATAATTATCAAAATAACGGTTATTAATGTGGTATTAAATATAAATTTCGGCGAATGATTAAATATAAACAAAATATGTGACAGCAGAAAATAAGCTACGGCTATGGAAAAAGTACCCAGCCAAATGTAGCCTGCCTGAGAAATAAATTTAGCAATTTCCAAAGAAGAATTTTCTCTTGAAAATTTCATAGCCCAAAAACTGAAAACCGCAGCAGCAATGTAAAGAACAAAGAATATATAAAACGATAAACCGTGCAGATTTAAATCGCGTGCTATTCTGAAAATAATATAAACGTTGCCTATAAAATAAACCAAGAAAAACATTAAAAAAAACATAACCATTAATCCTTTTTGTTTAAACATAATTATTATAAAAACTTCAACGACACCGGATCGCCACGCTCGACGAAGTCTCGCTCGCGATGACGAACTTTTACTTTTTATTTAATATACATTTACGAGCCTGTAAAATAAATTCTGTTGCTGTCGGGCATAAATAGTCCGGATACGTCCACGGAAGTTTGGTAAATCCCTCTTTTCTGTAAATGGTAGTTACTTCGGAATAAATACCTTTTGACAGATATATTCTGTGGCTGAAATCTTTTGTTGATGCAAGTATAACGTTTGCAGGTGTTATATAACCCGGATCAATGTTGACAACTCTGTTATATGAGGGCTTAGAGCTTAGAGCTGAGGAACTGCGAGATTCACGACAGAGACACTCGGGAATGACAGACGGAGAAGAAACAGCGTAGGAGTCTTCGATGTTGTTGGTTTCTACTTTTATTTCGGCAAGGAGTTCCGGGGACAAATGAGTTTCAAAAGATATCCATTGTCTTTTTAAATTTTCGCCCATTTCTTTGTTATAATATTTTGTAAAAGAAAAATCTATTACGGGGCTGAAAATATCTATTTTGTTATTAAATTTTTTTTCCAACAGTTCATAAATTTCCTTGATATTAAAACCGTCATTGAAAATAAGTCCGAAAAAAAATTTAACTTTGTTAGGTTCGGTTATCTTTCCCATAGGAGCCTCTATAAAAATTTATAATTTTGGCTTACAACTTATAGTTTAAGGTATTTTTATACCATAGATTCCCGACAAACAGACAAACGACAGATCTCTCCGAGCTAAAGCTCGTTCGAGATGACATAAATGTCACATTTGGGGATGACACCGCTATGCGGTTGCCGTTTCCGGTCTTATATACCTCTATACTTCCATACCTCAAAATTTTCCGCAGGCAAATTTTATCGCTTCTATCATTGAAGATGCATCGGCGATATTTTTACCTGCAATATCAAACGCCGTACCGTGACCGGGAGACGTTCTGACAAACGGCAGCCCTGCCGTAACGTTTACTATCTTTTGCGGATTTAAAATTTTTAAAGGAAGCATCACTTGGTCGTGATACATTGCAACTATCAAATCATAATTATTTTTCAAATATTTAGCCCAAGCAACATCTACAGGATACAATCCGCAAATATCATACCCTTCATTTTTCAATTTGTCCACAGACGGAATAACAACCTCTTTCTCTTCACTTCCCAAAATACCGTTATCCCCCGCATGCGGATTTAATGCCGTTATTATTATTTTGGGTTCTTTATTTAAATGTTTCCTTATAAAATCCGCCGCAATTTGTGTCGTTACAACTATATCCTGCATTTTCAGATTTTCAGAAATTTTTGTTATAGGCAAATGGCGTGTTACCATTACGGAGTTTATATCTCCGCACACCATCATCATACAATATTTTTCGCTACTTGTAAGGTCTGCCAAAAATTCCGTATGTCCGGAGAAATTCAAACCTGCGTACTTAAAAGATTCTTTTGATACGGGTGCCGTAACCATCGCTTTAACTTCCTTTTTCATACACATATCAACGGCTTTTTTTATGGCATCACACGCAATAAGACCCGAAACTTTTGAAGGTTTACCCAGATTGAAATTTTCGTTATAACGGGAAGAAAAAACAAACTCCGCTTTTTTTGAAGAAACAAAGTTTTCAACATTAAAATATTTTTTAATAACCTTTTCATCTCCGATAACAACAGGGCTGCAAACCCTTTGAACAGCCAAAGAATTTACAGCCTTTAAAACTATTTCCGGTCCGATACCTGCCGGATCACCTATTGTTATTGCAATTTTGGATTTTGTCATATTGACTACTTATTCGTTAATTTTTATGCTGGCTTTGGATTTTAATTTAGCAACCCATTTATCATACTGTTTTTTACCGTTCTGTCTGTAAAGAACTTCCGCCAAATCATTTTTTACATCGTCATAAGAAAATACCGTGCTTGCTCTGCTTTCTTTAACTCTTATGAAATGATAGCCCGAATCCGTTTTTATAGGTTCCTTAGTATACTGTCCGACATTTAAAGAAAAAGCTTTTTCCTCCAAACGTTTATCAAGGTCGCCTTTTACAACAAAGCCCATATCGCCTTTTCTCTGCTGCAACAAAGCATCATCGGAATATTTTGCCGCCAAATCTTCAAATCTCATACCTTCGGCAAGTTCCTTTTTAACTTCGGCAACTTTTTTCTGTGCGGCGGTTTTTTGAGCTTGAGTTGCATTTTTATCACATTTAATGTAAATTTGGCATACTCTTACCTGTTCGGAAGACATCCTTTTTAACAATTTTGCTACGGCATCAACCGTTTCTTCTTCATCATCCGGAAGTCCGAGGTTTCTGCCTCTCATTTTTTCGGTAACATTTTCATAAAAAACTTTTATTTCCTTTTCCGAAGGCTGTTTGATATTATTTTTCATTTCCTTTTCGATAAGTTTCTGCACCATCAGCTGTTCCTCAATTCTTTTTTCGAAGTCGGCTTGGGACAATCCCTCTTTTTCAAGTTCTTTTTTAAAAGAAGCATCGTCGGGAAATCTTTTCATCACTTGGTTTACGGCTGCATCAAGCTCTCTTTTAGGAACTTTAATTTTTTGTTTTTTGGCTTCCTGCAAAAGTACCATTTGTTCTATTTTTTGATCCAAAAGCTGCTGTTTTAATTCCTTTATTTTTGCATCGGACTGTTCCGCTATGGGCGTCATAATTCTGTACTGCTGAACCATAGGTTCTATAAGTTTATCAAACTCGGAACTCATTAAAGGTTCTCCGTTAACTACTGCCAAAGTCTTATCGACAACCTGATCACAAAATGCCGCTGAACATACACAAGCCGTAACAATTAACGATAATAAAATTTTTTTCACTTCAAAATCCTCCTGTTTATTAGCACTGCATTTTTATTTAACTAAAATTAATTTGAGAAATCTTCAAGTTCCGTTTCACCTTGAGTAATATTTATTCCATCGTCAAAACCCGTATCTTTTATACTGTCAAGTTTGGCATAATCCACATTAACATTCAATTTCTTTTTCATATCTTCAAACCATTTATCAAACTTTGTTTTCTCAATTATTGACTTTATTTCGGCCTTAGCAACATCTTCCGGAATAGGCGGAAGTTTCTCTTCGGAAATTTTTGTTATTATGTGCAAACCGAACGGTGTTTCAACTATTTCCGAAATTTCTCCGTCTTTCAAGTTGAAAACAACTTCTTCAAATTCTTTTACCAGCTCGCCTCTTCTGAAAGGTCCTATCTGTCCGCCTCTCTGTGCGGAAACCTTATCATTGGACATTTCTCTTGCAACTTTATCAAAAGGTTCGCCTTTATTTATTCTGTCGTAAGCTATTTCAGCTTCTTCTTTTGTGGAAACAAGAATATGTTTTGCAATAATTGCAACCGGATGCGTAAAATCTTCTTTGTGTTCTTCATAATACTTATTTATTTCTTCATCGCTTGCAGATACGAGATTTTCTCTTACTTCCTTAAGATACATTTCTATAAGAAGCCCGTCTTCATAATCTTTCAGCTGTTTTGCCTGTTCTTCTTTAAAGTTTTCCAAATCCGTTTTGAAATCCTCTCTCTTGTTAATACCTGCCTGTTTAGCAGATTCCAAAATTAACTTTTCTCTGACAAGCAAATCCACAAACTGTTTTCTTCCCGGCTCGGTATTAATATATGCCTGATATGCCGGCGGTGCAGACATTATTCTTTCGGAAACTTCTTCTACCGTTATACTGTCATTACCGACCTTTGCAATAACATCTTTTTTTTCTTTGCATCCCGTAAGCACAATCAAACCGCACAAAAACAAAACAGATAATTTTAAATACTTCATAAAAACTCCCCTTTAATAATGTATAATGTACAATAAAAACGATAAAACCGACAAACAACATAAAAAATATTATATAAAAATATTTTTAACTCTTCAACTTTTGAAGAACAAGCTTATACGGCTGCTGCTTGAAATATTTGTTGGCCGCCGCCAATATATCGTCTGCCGTTATTTTTGTTAATATGTCAATATATTCCGTATCGTATTTATAGCCAAGCCCGGTCATTTCTCTGAAAGCAAGATAATAAGCCTGTCTTTCTATAGACTGATGGTCTAATAAATATACGCCTTTAATAAAATTTTTCGTATCTTTCAGTTCTTCCCCGCCGACTTTATTAACGCATAAATCAGCCATTATTCTTTCTATGCCTTTTTTGGCAACGTCAATATTTTTCTTATCCAAGCCGATATAAACTTCAAAATAGCTGTCGCCGACTCTTGACGGATAAACGGAACTTACTTCGTAAGCAAGTCCCAGTTTTTCCCTTAACTCCATAAAAAGCCTGCCGGTCATTCTTCCGCCGAGTATTGAACTGATTAATTTCAGCGTTGCAAAATCTTTATCGGAAACACCGGGAGCATCATAAGCATAAATTATAAATGCCTGATTAAATTTTGAATCGACAACAGTATCTTTATCGGAAAATTTTATATTTTTTTCAAAAACGTTTTCCTGTTTACGTTCCGTCAGCATCATCTTTCCGAAATATTTATTCAGAACTTTTTTCACATCACTTTTATTGATATTTCCGACCACCGTAATAACGATACCTTCGTTTGAATAAACTTTATTATAAACATCCTGCAAATCTTTTCTTGTCAATTTATTTAAAGTTTCTTCTTTTCCGTTTCTTATAACGGAATACGGATGATTTTTTCCGTAAAAATCGGCAATAAATTTATCGTTTGCCGCAAGCTTAATATTATCTTTTCTTGCTTTTATGGTTTCAATCAATAATTGTCTTTCTTTTCTTATTTCTTCTTCGTCAAAAGCAGGATTCAATATTATATCGGCAAGCACTTCGCACGATTTATCAAAATATTGGCTCATACAGTTCAACGTCCATCCGGAAAAATCATATTCCACATCGGAAGATATTGAAGAACCCAAACTTTCTACCGCTTCCGCCAGTTCTGCGGCATTTTTATTTTTTGTGGATTTATTCATTACCGCATACATCAATGCCGTAACTCCGGACTTTGACAAATCTTCATTTGCCGTAGATACCGGAGAATAAAATTTTATTGATGCAATGTCAACGGTTTGTGTTTTTTTGAATATAACTTTTATTCCGTTATTCAAATTGAAAGTTTCCACTGAAGTACCTCCAAAAATTACAGAAGAAAATATTGTTAAAGAAAATAATACAGTTAAAAAATATCTCATTTAGGAAATATTACCGCCTTTGAGAGTTTTTCTTTAGAATAATATTTTTTCATAAAATCTTTTACATCTTTTATCGTAACTTTATCTATATTTTTCAAATACTTTTCAAACTTATCCAAATGACCATATAATTTCCAATATCCGTACTGTCCTGCCTGCTCGTTAAAAGTCTGCATACCGAACAGCCAGTCGGACTTAATATTTATTTTTACTCTGTCCAGCTCTTCCTGCGTCGGGCCGTCCGCAGCAAATTTATCAAGTTCGTCCGTAATCGCTTCAATAACTTTTTCGTATTTATTTTTATCAAATATTACGGAAATATATGCCGAGCCCGTTCCTGCCAAAGTTAAAAACGAAGAAGCTATGGAATGTACAAGCTGTTTATCTTCTTTTAATACCTTATTTAATCTGGAAGATTTCCCCGCACCTAAAATATTCAATGCAACGTCCGCCGTAAATATATCATCGGAGTTCATATCAGGCCCTAAAAAACCTGCCAGCATATAACTGTGCGAAAGTTTATCGTTTGTTGTAAATTCCGTTCCGTTTTTAAGCGGTTCAATAATATCAGGTACCGAATAATTCGGGTTCGTATTTTCATTTTTCCCGAGCGTTTCTTCTATTGTTTTTTTAGTTTCGGAAACATCAACATCGCCCACAACCGAAACCACCATTCTGTCTGGTGTATAGTTTTCTTTAAAATATTTTATTATTTCTTCCCGCGGTATATTTGCAATTACTTTATCGCTGCCGATAACGCTGTTTTTGTATGCACTTTCTTTATACATATTCGCCATAAAATATTCAAAAAGCTGCGAATGGGGGTTATCTTTATGTCTTTGAATTTCTTCTATAACCACTTTTCTTTCGGGCGTTATTTCGTTTTCCGGGAAAAGCGGATTAGTTACCATATCGGCAAGCATTTTTATCGCTTCAATATAGCCGTCTTTCTGTATATCGATATAAAAACAGGTATATTCTTTTGACGTTGCCGCATTTATAAGACCGCCCATTTTTTCCACATTTTCCGTTATCATATTGCTCGGATAATTTTTACTGCCTTTAAATACAAGATGTTCTATAAAGTGCGAAAGTCCGGCCTGTTCCGGTGTTTCGTTTATTGAACCCGTTTTTACCCAAATATTTACGGAAACTATCGGCACCGAATTATCTTTTTTTATAACGGCAGTCAACCCGTTTTTGAAATTCATAAACTTAACTCCTTTAAACATATTACAATATGCCTGTGATGAAAATAGCGATACTAACAATAATATTAATAATTTTTTCATAGAAAAATCTCTGATTTTTAGCTGACGGGAATAACAGACTAACTACAACCGCACAGCGGTGTCATCCCCGAATGTGACATTTATGTCATCTCGAACGAGCTTTAGCTCGGAGAGATCTGTCGTTTGTCTGTTTGTCGGGAATCTATGGTTAATCGTCCGAAAATTTAAACTTTAAGCTGTCAGCTGTAAGCTCGTATTTGTCGTTTCCAATCTTCTAATCCTCTAATCTTCCAAATCGCTTTGCGTTTTTTCCGCCTCTTTCTTTTTCATAAAATTAAACAAATCATATATCGCATATGCCCACAAAGCAGCAAATGAAATATTGAACATCAACATAAATGTTGAATTTTCTTCTTTGAATTTATAAAAAATTTCTTTAAATTGTTCCAAACTTGCATTTCCGCCTGTACCCATCAATGCCAGCGGATCCATATTCTGAAAGCTCTCTATTGCGCTAAGTGTTTCATGCCCTACGGAAGATACAAACTTAAACGACAAAATTACTAATAAAAATAAAGAAATGGAAATAAAAAGTGTTGCTTTTTTCCACTCTTTTACTATCAAATGTCCTGCACCCGGGCCAAGCAACAACGTTACAAAACTTGCCAATAAAAATAATATTTTATTTTTCATAACCTGCTAATTATAATAAATTTTTTATAATCTGTCCAAGAAAAACAGGCACAATATTATCTCTATCAACTTCTATTGACACTTTTGCCCAAATTCTATTGATATTTTTGTCCAACTTCTATTGACACTTTTGCCCAAATCCTATTGACATTTTTGTCCGATTTGTGTTATAATTTATATATAAATTAATACAAAAGAGGAAAAAATAATGGAATATATCAGATGGACAAAAAATTTAGTAAAAGAAGCTTTGTCGGTTAGAAGAGTTATTGTCATTTCCGGAGCAAGACAGTGCGGTAAAACAACGTTAACAAAACAGGCTTTATCAAAAGATATGATTTACAGAACTCTTGATGACAACAAAATGTTTTCAATTGCGAAAGAATCTCCCGCAGATTTTGTAAAACACGATAAAAAAACAATGGTAATAGACGAAATTCAAAAAGTTCCGGAGCTTCTGTCCGAGATAAAAATAGTTGTAGATAATAATAATGCACACGGACAATTTATGCTTACAGGTTCTGCAGATGTATTTTCTTTGCCTCAAGTTAATGAAAGCTTGGCAGGAAGAGTAAAAAATATAAAATTAAGAACTCTCACCGAGGGAGAAATTTTAGGTACAAAACCGAATTTTATAGAAAAAATTTTAAAAAAGAAAATTCCGTCACAAATACAAGGATACGATAAACAGGAAGTTTTAGATTTAGCTATCAGGGGCGGATATCCTGAAGTAATTTTTTTGCCGAAGAAAAACAGAAAAGACTGGTATAGAGATTATATTGACATACTTATTTCAAGAGATTTGAAAAATATAGCAAATATAAGACGAGCAAATGTATTAAATAAATTGGTTTCAGTATTAGCGGCGTGGTCGTCAAAATATATTAATACCGACGATATTTGCTCTTCTCTTGAGATTTCAAAAAATACTTTTATAGAATATTTTTCTTTGCTTCAGCATCTTTATCTATTTGAATGTGTTCCGGCTTGGACAAAGACGGATTACGATAAAGTCGGTAAAAAAGATAAAGTTTATATGTGTGATACAGGTTTAATGGCAAATATTTTAAATTGGCATTATGATAATGTTGCGTTGGATTCCGACAGATGCGGAAAACTTGTTGAAACTATGGTTTTTAAAGAATTGGCAACACTTGTAGATTTAAATTCCGAATATAGTATGTATCAATACAGAGATAGAAATAAGAGGGAAATAGATTTTATAATTGAAACGGAAAATAATGAAGTAATTGCTGTTGAGGTTAAAAGCGGCAGCAAAGTAACATCGGATGATTTTAAACACATAAAATGGTTTAGAGATAATTTGGTTAAAGATAAAAAATTTACAGGTATTGTTTTATATACCGGACAAGATACTCTTCAGCTTGGGCAAGACTTATTTATTGTTCCCATGGCCTGTTTATGGAGCTAAAAAACATTTTATCGATTTGGTAAAAGCTGTTATAAAGCAGGATTGTTGCTATGAGACAATCCTGCTTA
>CAJOJJ010000010.1:16809-36346 GCA_905234925.1 uncultured Endomicrobiia bacterium | reverse complement strand
AGTAAAAAACAAATCAAGAAAAATTAAGAATAAAAGATGAAGAGATAAAAAATCTTAAAGAAAGAATTTCATTCCTTGAAGAAGAACTATCCTTTTATAAAAGCAAAAAAACAAATAACTACATATGACAATTTATAATTTATAGTTTATAATTGAACGGGAAACAACACCGGATTGCGATGCTTCGCTCGCAATGATGAACTAAGAGGTATTTATAAACATGGATTGCGGATCAAGTCCGCAATGACAACCTTTCAAAAATTGCATAAAATATTGCAATTTTTGACTAGACCTTAAGATTTGTGGCAAGAATGAAGAAACTCAATACGACAATGTACAATGTATAATGTACAATAAACTGCAACGACAATCAACATTTTAGAAATCGCATAATATATTGCGATTTCTAAGCGACGAAAGATTTTGAATTTAGACGAAGTAATAGCGAGCCGAAACAATGTCAGACAAAGATAGGTAGAGCTCTATAAAAAAGAAGAATGTTAATCAAGAAATGTAAGGACAAAAAAACGCATTTCAAAAAACGCAAAAATATCAATTGCGTTTTTTGACAAGACCTTAAGATTTGTCGCAAGAATGAAGAAACTCGCAAACGCGGTGTACGTATCCGTAAGGGGTACATAAGTTTGCGAGTTTCAATATTATTGCCCAAATATTAAGGTCGTTATAAGAGAACATCTTACTTTGTAAGATATTCGTTTATTTTCTTGGCGGCACTCTTGCCCATTCCCATTGCCTGAATTACGGTACTCCCTCCCGCAATATCTCCTCCTGCAAAAATGCCTTCTCTTGTCGTCATAAGATTTTCATCAACAACCAGATGTCCTTTTTTATCGGTTTGAAGACCTTTTGTTAATGACGGAAGTATCGGATTAGGGTTTAAACCTAAAGCAAGTATAACCAAATCCGTTTCTATTATAAAGTTGGAACCTTCAATTTCAACAGGTTTTCTTCTGCCTGAAGCATCAGGCTCAGTAAGCTGCATTTTAACGCATTCTACTGCTTTTACATAGCCTTTATCGTCGGCAATAAACTTTTTAGGAGCAGTAAGCTCTACAAACTCAACACCCTCTTCAAGAGCATGCTTTCTTTCTTCAAGCCTTGCAGGCATTTCGTTTTGGGTTCTTCTGTAAAGAAGTTTTACGGACTCTGCACCGATTCTCATTGCCGTTCTGACGGAATCCATCGCTGTGTTTCCTCCGCCGATAACAACTACGTTTTTACCTTTGTGAACGGGAGTATCAAAGTCAGGAAACTGAAATGCGTTCATAAGATTTATCCTTACCAAAAATTCGTTAGCGGAATAAATATTATTAAGGTTTTCCCCTTCAACTCCCGGAAACGTCGGCAGTCCTGCACCTGTACCTACAAATATTGCCTTAAAACCGTCATTTAATAAATCTTCTACGGTTTTTGTTCTTCCTATCAAATAATTGAAAACAAATTTTATACCGAGTTTTTTTAAAGAGTCAATTTCTTTATCAAGAACCGCAACAGGAAGCCTAAATTCCGGAATACCGTATCTTAATACTCCGCCGCTGTCGTGCAGAGATTCAAATATCGTAACATCATATCCCATCTTGGCCAAGTCGCCTGCACATGTTAAACCTGCAGGACCTGAACCGATAACAGCCACTTTTATGCCGTTAGGTTTTATATCAAAATTATCTTCTTTAGCATTTTTTGCCGCCCGGTCAGCCGCATATCTTTCAAGGTTACCGATAGCTACAGGTTCCTGTTTTATACCGAGAATACATTTGCTTTCGCACTGTTTTTCCTGAGGACAAACTCTTCCGCAAACCGCAGGAAGATTGCTTTTTGTCTTAATAACTTTTATTGCTTCTGCCGGGTTATTGTTTGCCAGCTCGTGAATAAACGCAGGAATAGGAACTTCAACCGGACAGCCTGTTACACACATAGGTTTTTTGCAATTCAAGCATCTTTTGGCTTCCGCAAGAGCTTGCTCGTCGGAATATCCTAAATTTACTTCTTTAAAATCTTTATTTCTTACGTTTGGTTCTCTTTCAACCATTTTTATTCTTTGTGACATTTGCACTCCATATTAAGAATATCTTTATATTTTTCCAACGCTAATTTTTCGTTTTCTTTAAATGCTCTCAATCTGTTGATAAGCTCATCCCAGTCAACAAGATGTCCGTCAAATTCCGGACCGTCAACACAGGCGAACCTTATCTTTCCGTCGACGCTTACTCTGCATGCACCGCACATTCCCGTTCCGTCAACCATTATCGGGTTAAGAGAAACAAGCGTTTTTAAGTTATATTCTCTTGTCATATTGGATACGGCTTTCATCATGGGAACAGGACCGATAGCATAAACGATATCGACTTTTTCTCTTTTTATAACGTCTGCCAAAACATTGGTAACAAATCCTTTTATACCGAAAGAGCCGTCATCGGTAGCCGTTAAAAGTTCCGTCGAGTTGGCTTTCAGTTCGTCCTGCAACAACAACAAATCTTTGTTTCTTGCACCGACGATAGTAATAACTTTATTTCCGGCTTTTAATAAATCGCTGATAACCGGAAGAAGCTCTGCCGTACCTACGCCGCCTGCCATAGCAACTACCGTGCCGAACTTTTTAATTTCGGTAGGCTGTCCCAAAGGTCCGACAATATCTCTGATACTGTCGCCTTCATTCAACGTGCCGAGCTGCGTGGTGGATTTTCCCGCTTCCTGAAAAATAATTTTTATAGTTCCTTTTTCAACATTTTTACCTGCAACGGTAAGAGGAAATCTTTCCCCTTTCTCGTCAAGACGCAGAACTATAAACTGACCTGCTTTGACATTTTTTGCAATGTCGGGAGCTTCAATTTCGAAGCTTTTGATTACTGATGACAAAACTTCTTTTTTTACGATTTTAAACATTTTTTTACTCTTGTGTTTAATAAAATTTTTACTATTATATATTTTTTGTCAAAAAAATGCAACGCATTTTTAACTGCAATCAGCAATTAGAAATTATTAATTGGAAATTGTTTCAAATATTATTTCGCAGTTTTTCTTTAAGGTTTTTACATAGGAAGATGCCAAAGGAATATTGCTCACGACAATATGCTTTATATTTAATTCCTCCGACAACTTTCTGCCGATATCTGTGCCGCCCTGCAGACAGTCAACAATATACTTAATATTTTCTTCTTTTATTTTTTTCTTTAAATATTTTATATCCTGCTCGGAAACATAATCGGTGTCTCTGTATTCCGCAACAACATTAAAACCCAGCCGCACCATAAACGGTGCAATACTTTTGTTGCAAACAATTTTAATATCTTTAAATTTTGTTTTGTTCTTTTCAATTTCTTTAACTACGGAGTCAACTTTATTATTATATTCGCCGAAGTTTTTTTCATAAAATTCTTTATTATTACCGTTCCATATCGAAAATAAGCTTGTTATCTCCTTTGCCAATTTTAAATTTGTTTCAGGCACCATAAGACTGCCGCTTGTTTTAAGTTCGTGATAAACAATACCGAATTTACTTATTCTGTATTTTAAATTTCTTATCCAAGTTTGCCAAGAATGATACAAAACAACATTGCTGTTGGAAATATCTTTTATGGTTTTAGCATCAACTTCATAATTTTTCTGATACCACGGAAGCAAAACTTCCGACGGAGACGAATAAAAAAATATATTTTTGGCAATAATTTTATTTCCGCAGATATCTTTTACAATGCTTGCGGTATAAGGAGAGGTAGTAATAACTTTCAGTTTTTTTTCAAAAAGCGGAACGGCATTCGCTGATACCGTAAACAAAAATATCATTAATAAAATTAATAATTTTTTCATAAATTTATAATTTGTTATTTTTCAAAGCGGTACTCGATTTCGTCATCGGCAAGAACTTCCAGTTCTTCCTTAACAATTCTATCCATATACTCGGGCTTAGTTTCCAAATAGTATAATCTTTTCTTATATTCCAAATTTATTTCTTCCGCTTCTTTGATACCGGCTTCAAGAGAATGTATTTGAACATAACCTAAAAATAATTTCCTTGCAGTGGGATTAAACAAAACATAAGCCGTAAGCCCGAAAAATATTATATACTTAAACAGTTTTGAGAAAATTATAAAAAATTTTTTCATATTTTTTCCCTTAAACAATCAGCGATTGTTACCTTGAATTCATCGGTATTTTTTGTTTTCAATGTACTGTAGCGGCAAGAACTTTTAAAATCACAATACTTGCAGTTATTGGTATTAGGCGTAAAATCATTATTGCTTATCTTGTCTGCAATATCGACACAAAGGTCAATGGCGCTTTTTATCTGTTCTTCGGTTCTTGTCGTGTATATTTTTTTGTTATGCGAAAGAAAATATATTGCTATCCTGTCGGGAATAAAACCTAACGCAATTTTACATGCATAACAGTACAAACTTAACTGCAAATCGTTATCAACTTTTTCCTGCGGCCAAATAATTTTGTGAGTTTTGTAGTCGACAAGTTCTCTTGTGCCGTCTTCATATTCATCAATTCTGTCAATAATTCCTATAAAAGGATATTTTCCTATTTCCGCTTTAAAATTATGCTCCGTAGAAATTTTCTTCGGAATATGTTTTCCGAAAGTTTCCCAAAAATTCTTCAGAAGATCCAAGGCTCTTAAATAGTAAACATATACATCCTGTGCGTTATCAAAACCGCCGCTTTCCCAAGATATATTCAAGCTGTCAAGTAATGCATCATAAGTATAAACACCCTGCTTATAAAAGTGATCCAGCGTTTTATGTATTGAACTGCCGAATGCCATATCTCCGTTGAGAGGAATATATTTGCAATCCACATAAATTATTTTATATTTATTCGGACAGAATAAATAAGAATTGATTCTTGAATAACTTATTTTAAAACTTGTGTCTTTCATATTACATCCTGTAAAAAGCTACCGTCGTATCGCCGTACTTTTCCGTTCTGTAATTTATCAGTCCGGGAACATTATCTACAGGTTCGTTTTTATGCCTTTGGGAAATTACTATTCCGTTTTCTTTAAGCATAGAAAACAAAACTATATTTTTTAATGTAGGATAAGTAAGTGCCAATGCTTTTTTATCGCCGTCTTTATACGGCGGACCTAAAAATATTATATCATATTTATTTTGAAATTTCGGAAACCCCTTTATAACATCGCATTTCACGATATCGGCTTTATCTTCAAGGTTGAGCATTTTAAGATTGTACTTTACAAGTGCTATTGATTTATCGCTGATTTCCGCAAATATTACTCTTTTTGCTCCTCTGGAAAGAGCTTCTATACCTACGGAGCCGACACCTGCGTACAAGTCTAAAAAAAGGCTGTCGGGAAGTATGGGCGTAATAATGTCAAAAACCGATTTCTTCATCATACCAAGCATAGGTCTGATGGAAAAATCGTCTTTGGGCAGTGTTTTTAATTGTCTTCCTCTATGGATTCCGCCGATTATTTTTAACATTTTTTCTTCTAATTATAAATTTTAAGTTGTAAACTATAAATTGCCGTTATAAGTTGGGGCATTTTTCGGTGTCAGACCTTTCTTTACTTTATGGTAATAATCGTAAGTCATTGTAGGCTTATCGTTCAGCACGGTACTGTCAATTACTTTACACATAAATACTGTATGTGTTTCCGTTTCAAACCGGCAAACAATTTCAGTCTCAAAATAAGCATTTGAATATTGTGTTACTACAGGTACACCATCGTTATTTGTTTTATATTCAACACCGGCAAATTTATCAAAATCTCTTGAACTTCTAAAACCGAACTTTCCTATAAATTCAAAAGAAGCTTCTTCCGTAATTACGGAAACAACTGCCTTTTTACTTTCGGAAATAAGTGCGTGTGTATTATTTTGTTTGGATATACTTATTGCTATTGTTGCGGGATCTGAAGTTATTTGAAAGACGGTATTTGCTATTTGCCCGCCGATTTTTCCGTTAAAAGCTGACGTAATAATATACATACCGTACTGAATTTTGGTAAAAGCCGTCATATATCCTCCCTAATTTTTATATGTATTTTATAATAATCTAAAGCAAATTGCAAAGAAAAAATACAGAGGCTTCATACTCTGTATTTTAAAGTATCGAAATTTTTAAATATTTTTATTTGGAAGCTTTTACTTTTAATAATTCAAGCTCCGTTTCCAATCTTTTCATCTTTTCCTCAAGCGTTTTATTTTTCTCTTCAATCAAATTCAATCTAACATTTATATCCTGCCCGTTTTTATCTTCATGAGAATCATTATCATCAATAAAATAATTTATAGGCACATTTAACGCATCTGCAATTTTTTGAATAGTTCCTATTCTCGATGAATTTTTCCCCGACAAAATTTTGCTCAAAGATGCCTGCTTTATATTCATTTCCTTGGCAAGCTCCATTTGGGTCATTTTCTTTTCTCTTAAAATTTTAAGAACTTTTATATATAAATCTCCTTTTTCCTGCATAAAAAATCTCCTCTAAAAAAAAACATTGACAAAAAACTAAAAATAATCTATAATTTTAACAAATAAATTAAATTTATAACAAATTATCTATAATTTCGATATAATAATTATTTAAACCACTAAAGCCGAGCGGGCTAAAACATAGCATTAACTCGACAAAAAGGCATACATAGCATAATACATTCTGCTTCTCGGCTGATTATATCAAAAAATTTTATAGAAAGCAAACAAAAAGGCAATGTACAATGTAGAATGTACAATAAAGGATAAACTACAAAAATGGATCTCGCATCAAGTGCGGGATGACAGACAGAACTGCAATTATAATTTACAATTTATAATTAAAGGAGGATTTTATGAAAACATTAAAAAGCAACAAACGACGCCGGATTGCTACGCCGACTTCATCGGCTCGCAATGACGGACGAGGTGGTTTTACGTTGGTAGAGTTGGTAATAACGGTTGCTATCGTTGTTATTCTGTCGGTAATTTCGGTACCGCTGTATAGAGGGTATGTAGATAAGGCAAAATTATCCGAAGGTTATGCTTTATTAGGGGCAATACTCTCTGCACAAAAAGCATACTACTCTGAATATGGAAATTTCTTGGCACATGATAATAGTGGCAAATATACAAGTAATGAGGTAGTTTTAGGAATAGATGCAAGAGGAAATAAATATTGTACTTATTTTCACGCAGGAGAATGGGTAACAAATTGTAATCCTAAAATTTGTTTTGGAGCAAGAATATGGGTTCCAATAGAAATTATGAAATCAGGAGATTATTGCATGGCTTTGTCTTATAACATTACAAAAGGAAATATATTTGCTGATTGGCCTTCAAAAAATTCAGAATATACTTCTTATTGGGAAAAATAATATATAAAATTTAGGACTTAACATAGCAAAGTTCTAAAGAAAAAAGGATAGATTTTTATCTGTCCTTTTTTCTTTACGAACTATAAATTAAATTTGTTTATAAATAAAATTTTTTGTATAATCATTTCAAATGAAAAAAGTATTGGTAGCTTTATCGGGCGGGGTGGATTCTTCCACAACGGCATACTTATTAAAACAGCAAGGGTATGAAGTTGCAGCATTAACCTTGAAACTTTATAATTCCTGCACGAAAACTTCTATGTCTTTGCAGGCAATAGAAGATTCTAAAAAAGTCTGTGATTTTTTAGGCATTAAACATTACGTTTTGGACTTACAACAAGAGTTTAAAGACAAAATTATAGAAAATTTCATTTCCTCTTATATGTCGGCGGAAACACCTAATCCGTGTATATTATGCAATAAAAAAATAAAATTCGGGCTTCTTTTAGACTATGCCGAAAAATTGGGTTTTGATTATTTAGCAACGGGACATTACGCAAAAATAGAAAATATTAAAGGCGAATACAAAATGAAAGTCGGCAAAGATAAATCAAAAGACCAAACATATTTTCTGTGCAAACTTACGCAGAAAGAACTGGCAAAAATAATGTTTCCTTTAGCTGATTTTACAAAAGAAGAAATCCGTAAAATATCTGCTGATGCAGGGCTGCCTGTTGCACATAAGCCTGACAGCCAGGAAATATGTTTTATTGAAACAACATATCACGATTTTTTGGAAAAAAACATTAAAGATTTTAAGAAAAAAGTTTTGCCCGGACCCATAGTAAATACCGACGGTAAAATATTAGGAAAACATAAGGGGTTAATTTATTATACTATCGGGCAAAGAAGCGGACTCGGCATAACAACTCCAGAACCTGTATATGTTTTAAGAATTGATAAAGCAACAAACACATTAGTAATAGGAACCAAAAAAGAAGTATTTTCAAGAGTAGCGAAATTAAAAGATATTACTTTTGTAACCGACAAAAAAAGTGAAAATTTTAAAGCAAAAGTAAAAATAAGAAGAATGCACACGCCTGCACTTGCAACGGTTTCAGAAGATATAGTTTTATTTGACGAACCGCAGGCTTCCATAACTCCCGGGCAGGCGGCAGTATTTTACGACGGCGATTATGTTATTGGCGGAGGAACTATAACGACAATGTATAATGTATAATACATAATGTACAATAAACGGCAACGACAAAAAGGCAATTTATAATTTACAATCAAAAGGGGATAAAAAGCCCTCTTTTTTTTGCATTTTGTTTCTAATTATTATAAAATACTTAAACGACAAAATGGCAGAAACGACAAATTATAGTTTATATTAAATTATAAATTGGCAATCGGATAGAGGTTCTAAATATGAAAACAATAGTGATAAAATTCGGCGGCAGCCTTACAAAGAATAAAGATGCTCAGAAAAAATTTTTAAAAGATTTAGCTCAAATTTCAAAAAAGCAGAATATTATTCTTGTTCACGGCGGCGGACCTGAAATTAATAATCTCTTGGAAAGATTAAAAATAAAGTCAAAATTCATTAACGGATTACGTTATACGGATGAACAGATACTTGAAGCGGTAGAAATGGCATTAAGCGGAAAAGTAAACAAGATGCTTACCGCAGAATTGATAAAGAACAAAGTAAAAGCAGTAGGGATATCAGCAAGAGACGGTGCAATTGCCGTCTGCAAAGTAAAAAAAGAGCTGGGCTTTGTGGGAGTACCGGTTAAAATAAATATTGAACTTATAAAAAGTTTGATTAAAAGCGGATTTTTCCCCGTAATATCCTCTGTAGGAATGGACAAAAACACTCACGCCGTAAACGTAAACGCAGATACGCTTGCAACAAATATCGCAACGGCTTTTAAAGCGGACAAACTGATATTTTTAACGGACGTTGCAGGTGTTCTTGACGAAAATAAAAAAACAATCAAAGAAATAAAAACAAATTCCGTCGATAAATTGATTAAAACCGGTATTATTACCGGCGGTATGATACCGAAAATTACAAGCTGCAAGCAGGCTGTTATGAAAGGTGTTAAAGAAGTATTAATAATTGACGGAGCAAAAGGGATAAAAAAACTGATAGGAACTGCTATCAAAAAATAAAAAAAAGTGGTATAATATTTTAATTATGATAGATTTACATACACATACATTATTTTCTGACGGAGTATTGTTACCTAGCGAACTTGTATACAGAGCAAAAGTTAAGGGATATAAAACCATTTCCATAACCGACCATGTCGATTATTCGACATATGATTATGTTATACCCAGAATTATAAAAGTTTCGCAAATACTTACCGAGCAGTACGCAATAACCGTGCTTCCCGGTGTGGAGATAACTTACGTTCCGCCGAAACTGATAAAAGATATGGCTGAAAAATGCAGAAATGCAGGAGCAAAAATTATAGTTGTACACGGGGAAACCGTTGCCGAAACCGTCCCGCCGGAAACAAACCATTATGCAGTGCAGGCAGGAATAGATATTTTGGCTCATCCCGGACATATTACAAAAGAAGATGTTCTTCTTGCAAAAGAAAACAATGTATGTCTTGAAATCACTACAAGGCACGGGCATAATGCAACAAATAAAGAAGTGGCTTCTCTTGCTGTTGAATGCGGAACAAAGCTGGTATTGAACACTGACAGCCATGAACCGGAAAATTTGATGGACGAAGAAAAAATAAAAACAACTCTTTTAAACGCAGGGTTAGACTTGGAATATTTTAAAATAATGCAGCAAAATTCTTATGATATTGCTGCTTCAAAAAAGTAGAGGATAATAAAATGGAAACCGTAAGAATTGAAAAATCAAAGACAGCCGAGTTTATAAACAGCATAAAAGAAAATAAGACAAAAATTTTTACGACGGCAGGAATTATTTTATTGGCCGTTCTTTTTATAATTTTTGTTTATGTCAGAATTCAAGCCGTAAACAATGAAGCATCCGATAAACTTAATACTGCGTCACAGCTTATTGCTGCAGGAAACTTGGAACAGGGAATGCTGATTGTTGACGATTTAATGAAAAATTACAGAAATACTCCGGCAGCATACAGAGCAATGATAATGAAAGCTTCAAACTTGATATATGAAAAGAAATATGAGCAGGCAGAAACGATACTTAAAGATTTTATTGCAAATGCAAAACCTGAAATAATTCGCCCGAATGCATATCAAATTCTGATTTCTCTCTATGAAGATACAAACAACAAAGAAAAAGCTATCTCCGTATCAAAAGAATTTTTGGAAAAGTACGGAGATAACTTTTTAGCTGTTTCAATAAAAAAAAATTTAGAAAGAATGGAACAAATAACAAAGTGATTTGTTAATATACAATGTAGTTCTTTTAAAAAAATTTTACTTTTTTTCGTGTCGGCAGTTGTTGCAAAAAGAAAATCATGTTCTCGTTTGCTCAATCGCCATTCGCTCCAATTTTTGAGACCTACGCTTAACTAGCTTTTCCTAACAACCTAAGGAATACGGAAAAGCGTCGAACAAAAAGCGTGCCCTACGGGAAAAAACTTTAACCGTTAATCAGTTTTTGTCTCAAAAATTGTTCGCTCATAGACGGCTACAGGCTGCACTCGAACATATTTCCTTTTTGCTGTTTGTAGTTGCAGTTTATTATACATTATACATTAAAAATGCTTTATATTATTGTATAAATTTTGATTAAATTGAATAATTTTGAAGTATCGAGGATTTAATGGCAAAGAAAACATATCTCGCATTTTTATGGCACCAACATCAACCAATCTATAAAGACCCCCTCAGCAACACTTACGAACTGCCGTGGGTACGTCTGCATGCAACAAAAGATTATTACGATATGGTTGCAATACTCGACGATTATCCTAAAGTAAAATTAAATATCAATTTGGTTCCGTCGTTATTAATTCAGTTGGATGAATATGCTAAAGGGATTGCAAAAGATAAATTTCTTGAACTTTCTTTAAAACCGGTGCTTGAACTTAATGAAGAAGAAAAAATATTTATTCTTATGAATTTCTTTATGGCGAACTGGGAAACTATGGTATATCCGTACAACAGATATCATCAGTTGTTGGATAAAAGAGGTAAACAAACCAGCCAAGAAGATATTAAAAGAATGTTGAACTATTTCAAACCTGAAGATATCAGAGATTTACAGGTGTGGTTCAATTTATCGTGGTTTGATCCGTATTGGAGAAAGCATGACGAGTTTATAGATTCTCTATACATCAAAGGAAGAGACTTTACCGAAGAAGAGAAACAAAAACTTATAGAAAAACAGTTAAAAATCTGCGGGATGATAGTTGAAAAACATAAAGAGCTGCAGGACAGAGGACAGATAGAAGTTTCCGTAACACCGTTTTATCATCCTATAATGCCTCTTTTGTGTGATACAAACAATGCTTTGGACGCAACACCAAATATAGTGCTTCCAAAAAAAAGATTTTCTCATCCGGAAGATGCCGTTTGGCACGTACAAAATGCCATAAAATATTATGAAGAGCTTTTCGGAAGAAAGCCTAAAGGTATGTGGCCGTCGGAAGGTTCCGTATGTAATGAAGTTATAAAAATAGTTTCCGATAACGGAATAAGATGGCTTGCCACAGATGAAGCTGTACTTGCCGCAAGTTTTAATAAAGTATTTGAAAACAGAAAATATTTATTCAGACCATACAACATAAATATAGACGGAAAACAGGTGAATATGATTTTCAGAGATCACGGACTTTCAGATTCCATAGGGTTTGTTTATTCAAAATGGAATCCCGATGATGCCGTAAAAGATTTCATATCAAAAATAAAAAATATAGGAAACTATGTCGGCGACGAATATGACCATACTTTGGTTTCGGTAATTTTAGACGGAGAAAACTGCTGGGAATACTATCAAAACGACGGAAGAGATTTCCTTTCGAAATTATATGCGGCTCTTGAACAGGACGAAGATATTGAAACCGTAACCATAAGCGACTATTTGGAAAAGTTCCCACCTGAAAACACCTTAAATAATTTAAAAGCCGGCTCGTGGATTAACGGAAATTTCGGCATTTGGATAGGCCATAACGAAGATAATACTGCATGGAATTATTTAGGGCAAACGAGAGACTTTTTGACGGAATATACAAAACAGCACCCGGAATTTTCCGGAAGCGACCTTGAAAAAAAAGTTTGGCAAATTCTGTATGCGGCGGAGGGTTCCGACTGGAACTGGTGGTACGGCGACGACCATTCTTCCGGAAATGATTTAATGTTCGATTTATTGTTCAGACAGCATTTGATGGCAATATACAGTTTGTTGAATCAAAAAATTCCCGATTATTTATACAAAGCCATAAAAGGGCAGGGAAAAGCCGTAACGGGAAACAATTTCGTTATGCCGACATCTTTAATAACTCCTATTATTGACGGAGAAATATCAAATTACTTCGAATGGAAAAAGTCCGGATATTATATAGTCGGTCACAGCGGCGGATCGATGCATCAGGTTGCAACGATAATAAAATCTTTTAACTACGGTTTTGATTTGGACAATATTTATTTAGCTTTAAAATTGAATATGGAGGAAAAAACAAAAGAACTTGAAATATTCAATTTTAATATAAATTTTATGGAACCGGTAAGAAATAAAATTTCTGCAAGATTCGATATAAACAGCAATTTAGCGGAATTTTATATATCTTATGAAAATTCCAGAGAAAAATTTTATTTGTCATCGGAAGATATAAAACTTAAAACACTTATGGAAATAAGAATTCCGTTGAAAATCTTGAAACTGCCGGAAAGCTATAACAGCATTGAATTTACCGTCAGTGTTGACAAAGATAATATGGAAGTGGAAAGATGGCCGTATCAGTCATCGGTAATAATACCTAAACCGGCGAAAAATTTTAATTTGATGTCGTGGAGCGTGTAGTTTGACGCAAAAAGAAATCACGTCCTTGTTTGCAAAACAGCTCAGTTTTCTTGTTTTCGCAAACACGAAAACCATTCGCTTGAAATTTTTACGGCACGGGCTACAACTTGAAAATTTTGAAAGACCAAAAGGAAAACGAAATTTTCTTCGAACAAATCGCCTTAAGAATTTAATTTACTAATTCTTGCCTTAAAATTTCTACGCTCATAGACGGTTAACGGTTTGCTCAAACAAAAAACTTCGCTTTACCTTTTATCCGACATTGCGAGGAAACGAAGCGACGAAGCAATCTTATTGTTTCATCTCGAACATATTTTCTTTTTGCTGTTTATATAATAAATATAAGGATAATATCATGGTAGAAAAAGAAATAAAAGTAAATAATGCGGTATTTAAAGGTATTGAGTTAAAACTGTGCGATAACAGCAGTTTGCTCGTTGTTACCGGTAAGAAAGGATACATTATGTGCGGGTATTTGAATATTAATACGGCACAGAAAAGAAATGATGCCGCCTGTATTGTAACAGGTGTTAAAACAATTGAAGATATATTGAATTCAAAAGTTGTTGCACTTACTTCCGCCGCACAGGCAATGGGCGTTACGATGGGAATGGAAGTGAAAGAAGTTTTGAAAATATTTGCATAAGAGGAGTTTGTTAATGGATAGTATTGATATCAAAGCATTAAATGAAAAAGTGAAACAACAGTCTTTGGCAATAGTCGGACTGTTAAGCGAAGTATCTAAAGTTATCGTCGGACAGAGTTATATTTTGGAAAGAATGATCGTAGGTTTGCTTTCCGACGGACATATTCTTTTAGAGGGTGTTCCGGGGCTGGCAAAGACTCTTGCCGTAAACACTATGGCTAAAGCTGTTTCCGGAGATTTTAAAAGAATTCAATTTACGCCGGATTTACTTCCGTCGGATTTAACGGGAACTTTAATATATGACTCAAAACAGGGCGATTTTACGGTAAAGAAAGGTCCCGTATTTTCAAACTTTATTCTTGCGGATGAAATTAACAGAGCTCCCGCAAAAGTACAGAGTGCTTTCCTTGAAGCAATGCAGGAAAGGCAGGTTACCATCGGCGAAACTACGTATCTTTTACCGGATCCGTTTTTGGTTCTTGCGACACAAAACCCTATAGAACAAGAGGGAACTTATCCCTTGGCGGAAGCTCAAGTTGACAGGTTTATGTTGAAACTGAAACTGGACTATCCTACGCAACAGGAAGAAAGAGCAATTCTTGACAGATATGCGACAAGAAAAAAGATAGAAGTTAATTCCGTTATAACCTTACAGGATTTGGAAGAAGCAAAAAAAGCAGTTGACGAAATATATGTTGATGAAAAAGTAAAAAATTATATTGTTGATATTGTGATTGCGACAAGAACACCGGAAAAATATAATTTAGGTAATTTGAAAAATCTTATTGCTTTCGGTGCGTCGCCGCGTGCTACAATAAACTTAATCCGTGCGGGAAAAGCACTTGCTTTCTTAAAAGGAAGAGGGTTTGTTACGCCGGAAGATATTAAAGATATAGGTTTTGATGTATTAAGGCACAGAGTGTTGACGACTTATGATGCCGATGCACAGGAAATGACAAGCGACGATATAATAAGGCAGATTTTCGACGGAGTAGAAGTACCGTAGTTTAGCTCAGTTTTCTTGTTTTCGCAAACACGAAAACCATTCGCTTGAAATTTTTGTTGCAGTCTAAATATTAAAGTCGATATAAGAAAGTTATGTTAAATTCGGAATTATTAGCTAAAATTAAAAAAATAGAGCTTCGTTCCCGCAAGCTGGTAGATGATGTTTTCTCGGGAAAGTATCACAGTGTCTTTAAAGGGCAGGGGCTTGAATTCAGTGAAGTAAGAGAGTATGTTCCCGGCGACGACGTAAGAAGAATTTCATGGAACGTTACTGCACGAAGAAACAAACCTTACATAAAAAAATACGACGAAGAAAGGGAACAGACCGTTATTTTTGCCGTTGATTTAAGTGCATCAGGAACTTTCGGAAGCAAAAATATTACGAAAAATGATTTGATTGCGGAACTTACTGCCGTGCTTGCGTTTTCCGCATTGAAAAACAGCGACAGGGCAGGGCTTTTAACTTTTACCGATACCGTAGAAAAATATATTAAGCCCGCAAAAAACAAAAAACATATTTTGAAACTTATAGACATTATTTTAAGTTATAAACCGAAAAATCAAAAAACGGATATTGACGGTGCATTAAAATATTTAAACAAGTTATGCAAAAGAAAAGCTTTAGTGTTTTTAATATCTGATTTTTATGACAACAAGTTCGACAGTATGCTGAAAGTTACCGCAAAAAAACACGATTTGGTATGTATAAAAATTTCAGATCCGAAAGAAAAAGAAATTCCTAAAAGAGGGATTTTTTCTCTCAGGGATACGGAAACCGGACAGATGATTGATATTGATTTTTCATCCAAGCAGGTACAGAATGAATATTATAAAAATTTTAAAATTCATCAGAACTATTTGGATGACACATTTAAAGTTGCTAAGACAGATGTTATGGACATATCGACAGATAAACCGTATATTAATGAATTGATAAAGTTCTTTAGAAACAGACAGACAAAACTTGCCAAAGGCAATTTTTAACGTACAATGTGTATAATGTACAATAAACAACGAAACAACAATTTATAATTAACGACGAGATACCGCATCAAGTGCGGTATGACAGAGGGAGTGTAATATGAAAAAAATTATTTATTTATCAATGGCAGTGTTATTATTTTCTGCAAATATATGCTTTGCGGAAATTAATCAAAACGAGAAAGATCCGATTGCTCAGTATAATATCGGTATGAAATATTTTAAAGGCGACGGAGTAAAAGTTAATTTTGTACAAGCCGCTAACTGGTTTAAAAAATCTGCAGACCAGGGAAATAAGGACGCCCAATATGAATTGGCAGGGCTTTATGCCAGCGGAAGAGGAGATGTTCATCAGAGCGACAAAGCAGCTTTTGAGCTGTATAAAAAAGCGGCAGCACAGGGACACGGCGAAGCTAAATATTATCTTGGAGAGATGTACCAAAATGCAAGAGCCACAGAGAAAAATGATGAACTGGCTTTGAAATATTATAAAGAATCTGCATCTTACGGATATGCAGAAGCTCAATACACCATGGGAGAACTTTATTATACCGGAACATTGGTAAAACAAGATTACAAAGAAGCTTACAGATGGTATCAGAAAGCTTCAGAACAGAAAGATAAAAGAGCTATGTTCCGTTTAGCAACAATGTTAAAAGACAGACAAGGTGTAAATGCCGATATAGAAAAAGCTTTTGAATTGTATAAGGAATCTGCAGCTCAGGGATATGCACCTGCACAGAATGCTTTGGGTGATATTTATTATGACAGAGGGAATTATGATGCCGCTATTGAAAATTATCAGGCGGCTGCAAACCAAGGAAATGCTGATGCGCAATTTTCTTTAGGTTATATTTACTATGAGGGAGAAGTTACCGCAAATAATTTCCCGGTGGCACTTGAATATTTCACAAGAGCATTGGCAGGCGGAAATACGGATTCTTACTATATGCTGGGAATGATGTATTATAACGGATATTACGTAAAACAGGATTTTAAAACTGCTATGGAATATTTTAAGGATTACGAAAAAATAAACCACGACAGCGATGCGCAATATATGATAGGCTGTATGTATGAGAACGGACAGGGTGTAACCAAAGATACGGAAAAAGCTAAAGTTTGGTTAAATAAATCAAAAGAACAAGGTAATAAAGAAGCAGAAATAAAATATAACGAACTTGTTTACAAACAAGTTCTCAGCAGAGAATTTAATTTATCGGAAGATGATCTTTCATCGGCAAAAACAAAAAAATAAGAAGTAAAGATGATATTTTATAATAGAAAAATATTAACGGCAGCATTTATATTATTGAATTTTGTAAACCTTTATGCCTTTGAGCAGACTTTGACTCCGGAGAAAAATATTACCGTCGGAGACAAGGTTTCTCTTAACATAAAAGCCGAAGGTTTGACGGTAAATTCAATCGATAAAGAAAAGCTTGCGGACTTAAATTTCGGAGATTTTGAACTGCTTGATATGCGCCAAGCTGCGGACGGTTCGGTAGACTTTATTTTATCCGTATACAAAGCAGGCAAAACTGAACTCCTTTCCGTTGAAATTCCGTATACTTACGAAAATCAGCAAAAATTTGTAAAAACAAAAGCTTTACCTGTAGAGATAACTTCCGTTATCGACCCGAAAAATCCCCCTCAAGTTATTGCAGGAATTAAAGGCATATTAAAATTCCGTCACGGTATTTTATGGTATATTCCTTTTCTTATTGCATTAATAATTTTGACCGTTATCGGATATTTTGTTTATAAATTCATAAAAAACAAAAACAGAAAACCTACACCGGAAGAAATAATACAGGCAATTCCTCCAAAAGAATATGCGTTAAAGCAGCTTGACGAATTGGCTGCAGAAGATTTAACGGCAAAAGGACTGATAAAAGAATATTATGACAGACTGTCGGATATTATAAGATTTTATTTAGCAAGAGTGTATTCCGTAGATACTATGGAAAAAACTACAACTGAGCTGTACCAAATGTTGAAAGATAAAATCACTCCCGAACATAACAGAGAAATAAAAAATTATCTGCAAAACTGCGATTTTGTAAAGTTTGCAAAATTTATTCCTAAAGAAGAAGAAATAAAAAAGGATTTTGATAAAGCAAAAGATTTTATTGAAAAAATATGAGATTTTTATACCCTTACCTGTTAATATTAATACCGTTAATTTTAATTCCGTATTTTTTAAAAGAAAAATTTTATTCTAAAACTTTTTTAAAATTTTCGGCTCTGTCATTTTTCGGCAGTCAAACGGGAACAAGAACAAAATTTCTGCGTATACCGGATATTTTAATACTAATAGGTATATGTCTTGTTATTTTTGCACTTGCTCGTCCGCAGAGTTCTTCCAGATATGAAACATTTAATGCCGAAGGCATTGATATAATGCTTGTAATAGACACATCCACCAGTATGACGGCAGTAGACCCTACGGTAAACATTTCAAGAATACAAAACGCCAAAGACAGAGCAAAAGAATTTGTACTTAAAAGAGTTAATGACAGAATCGGAATAGTTGTTTTCAGTTCCATAGCTTTTACGCAGTGTCCGTTAACTTTGGATAAAGATGCTCTTATAAACTTTATAGATTTAATAAATACGTCCATAACCAGAGCCGACGGCACTGCAATAGGAAGTGCGTTGGCAACGGCAGTAAACAGGCTTTCCAAAGTAGAAAGCAAAAGTAAAATTATTGTTTTACTTACCGACGGAGCGAACAATGCAGGTGAAATCGCTCCAAAGACGGCTGCAGAACTGGCAAGAGATAACAATATAAAAATTTATACGGTGGGAATGGGCAGTACTGACGATTATTATGAAGTTGATGATATGTTTTTCGGAAAAAGGAAAGTTCAGGCACAGGGAAATTTCGATGAAACTCTGCTTATGGAAATAGCTAAAATTACCGACGGAGAATATTTTGCAGCACGCACTTCTAAAGATTTGTATCAAGCTTTTTCAAGCATTGATAAACTGGAAAAAACTACGGTTGAACATACAAAATCCGTAAATTATAACGAACAGTTTATGAAGTTTTTAATTCCCGGCTTTTGGATATTAATTTTAGGTTTTCTGTTGAAAATTACAATTTTAAAAAGGCTCCCGTAAAAAATGTTTGAGAATATAAATAATTTACTACTATTAACAATTGTTTTTTTAATTCTTGCGGTGTTTCTTATATCGTTTAGAATGTCTAAAAAAAATATCAATAATTTTGTTGATTCTTCTTTATGGGGAACGCTTTTAAACACCGACTTTTTAAAAATATTTATAAGAAATTTGTCTTTTATTTTAGCTTTATTTTGTATAGTTATTGCACTTGCCCGTCCTAAATGGGGCTTGAAACAGGTAGAAGCCAAATCTCTTTCAAGCGATATAGTTGTGGCAATAGACGTATCAAAAAGTATGCTTGCACAGGATTTAAAGCCCGACAGAATTACAAGAGCAAAAATAGTTTTCAAAGATTTGACGGAAAAGTTAAAAGGGCAGAGAATAGGTTTAATTGCTTTTGCGGGAGAAGCTTACTGGCAGTGTCCGTTGACTTCCGATGTTAAAGCTTTTGAAATGTTTTTATCCATGCTTGATACCGACACCGTACCTTTTTACGGAACAAACCTTGCCGCACCG
>CAJOJJ010000010.1:14803-16800 GCA_905234925.1 uncultured Endomicrobiia bacterium | reverse complement strand
TTCCGTCCGCCGCTAAAGCCGTTGTTATTATTACCGACGGAGAAAGTTTTGACGGAGATTTAAAAGCTTCAATAAATTCGGCTCACGAGAGCCAAACAAAAATTTTCTGTGTAGGTATAGGAACACAAAAAGGCGAGCCTATTCCCACTTATGATGAAAGCGGACAGTTTAAAGAATATTTAAAAGATGAAAAAGGTAAAACTGTCGTAACAAAACTGGATTCTTCTACGCTTGAGCAGATAGCTGCTGCTACCGGAGGAAGATACTATAATTTAAATCAAAATATGTCTCTTACCGACCTTACTACAAGGTTAAATAATTTGGATAAAATAGAGGGAACGGGAAGTATATTCAACAACTTGGAAGACAGGTTTTATATTCCTCTCATTTTTGCACTGATTTTTCTGTTGGTATATTTGTTTTTTCCCGAAAGAAAAAAACACGGTAATTTGTAATAAGCCGTTTGTATTTAAAATTATTTAGTTTTTCTTAATTCTTTCTCTAAAATTTTAATTTTATCTCTAAATTCTTTATTTTCTTTTCTAACGGATATAATTTCATTTTTTAAAATTTCCAACAAATCATTTTTTATTGATAATTCCTTTTTATAAAAATCAATATCGCTTTGATTTTTATACTTCAAAGCTTTCAAGTTCAAATTAAAAATTTTCTTTATTTCTTCTTCAGATTTATTAAAAATTTTTGATATTTTTTCAATATTTTCTTCCGAGGGCTTATTTTCTCCGGAATTCCATTTAGAAACAGCAGTTTCATCTATCTCAAGAGCATCTGCAATAATCTTTCTTGCTCCGCGAATTTTTCCGCCGTTAATTTCTTTATAAAAAGCTATCAATTCTTTTTGCATAAATCCTCCGAATAAAACCCTTGACAAAGCAGAAATTTTGTGCTAAAATAATGAGCATAGTGAGTTCATTATTTACATTTAATTACAAGATAATGAGATAGCTGAAACTTTTAAAAAATACAAAAAATTAGCCGGGTGGACTATAACATAGCAATTGTCCGACAATAAGAATTGCAACATAGCAGCAATTCAATAAATTTGATAAAAAAATCTGTTTCTTTTTACTTTTATCTCTCGGCTTATTATAGCAAATATAATTAAATGAGTAAAGAAAAAACGTGGATTCCGTATCAGGTACGGGAGAGGAAGAATTTATAGAATAAAAAGGAGAAAGCGTTATGAAAAAATTAAAAGGTTTTACGTTAGTAGAGTTGGTTATTACAATTGCAATTGTAATTATTCTGTCGGTGGTGTCGGTACCGATTTATCGAGGGTATGTTGATAAGGCTCAAATGAGTGAGGGATATGCTCTATTGGGAACAATTCTTTCAGCACAAAAAAGTTATTATGGTGAATATGGCAATTTTTTACAAGATATACATGGTAGTGCAAAAGGTAATTTTTGGACCGTTAATGATGAGGTATTAGGTATTGATGCACGAGGAAATAAATATTACACTTATTTCTGTATAGACACAGATAGCACTTTTCAAAATAAATATTATTTTAACGCTGTAACAAAAAATATAAACAACGGATATTTAACATTACGATATAATAATACAACCGGAGCTAACTTTTATTTAAATAACTATTAATTATAAATTACACTTTTTAAGGACATCAAAAGCTTTATTATAAAAATCAGACAAATTCATTGTGGAACTTGTTGCTCCTTGTGAATACAACATAATAGAACATTCGTCTATAATATCTTCTATCTGTTTTATCAATTCAGGAGCAACATTTCTTTCTTCCAAATCTTTTCTTATCTGATAAGCCGTCAAGCCGTCAGCGGATTTTCCCAGAACGGAAGCAAAATATTCCAATATTCCTTTGTACATAAATTCATAAAAATCTTTAGAAATTTTAGATTTTTTTGCTTGTTGAAAATATTTTTTTGCCTGCTTATAAGCTTTTTTATTTTTCAATTTCTGCTGGTCTTTGTTTCTGTATTCAATAAACTTGAAAA
>CAJOJJ010000010.1:0-14777 GCA_905234925.1 uncultured Endomicrobiia bacterium | reverse complement strand
CCGAGAACAATCCACAATACAGGTTTTTTTATAAAATTATAAACTTTAAATATAAAAGAAAAATCAATGTTCGGCTGTTGTGTGCCGAAGTTGTTATAATTGTTCGGTATAACATTTGCAGAACCTGTTGTTGCCGACGAAACTTGAACCTGTTTGTCTTTGTCCTCTAAAATATTAACTTTTATATTTTTTTCCGGTATATATTTTATCTGTTTGGCTGATATATCAAAATATTTTTGAGAATGTATTTTTATTTCACCGTCACCGGCACCTAAGGGCATAATCAATGTAGTAAACTCTTTTCCTGTTTCTTTATCGCCGGATTTTAATATTTTTTCCGATGTTTCATATTTCTTTAAATTGTCCGATAAAGAAATTTCAGGTTCTTTTATCGTTTTAATGTTTCCTGTTCCTGATATTACAATTTTTAAATCAAAAGGTTCATTTTCTTTTTTATCCTTTTTATCAACGGTTGCAGTCATTTTGAAATTTCCTACCATATCTATATTCTCGGGAACATTTAGAACTTTTATATTTATTTTGTCGGTAGTCAATTCAACATTTTTGCTTCTTCTGAAAAATGAAGAAAAGAAATCGTCATAATTTTTTGAAAAATCCTCTATTGATACTACAATTTTTGCGGCATCTATTGTAATATTTCCTGCCTGTTGAGGATAGAGTTCGGTGGATACTTCGGTAACTACATAATCTCTTCCGTTTATTTGAGTTCTGTAATTATTTTGTGAAGTATTTCCCGTAAAAAAGCCTGTAAAGTTCGGTGCCTGATAAGACGGATTGGATAACAGATTTACCGACGTATAAAAAGAAAAAGTATAAATTATTTTCTCATTTATGTAAGCGGATTTTTTATTTGTTTTTGCCTGTACAAAAACTGCTTTTGAAGTATCAAAATTGTAAACTTGCGATGTCTCTTTTTGAGGCGGGATTTGTGCATTTTGTACGGAAACGGAACTGACTGTTTTTGCATCCGTTACCGTTATTTTTACGGGGGTAGTTTCATAAATTTGTCCTTCATAGGTTAAACTGAAAGACGGTATTTCATATTCACCGATTTTTTTCGGGCTTAGCGTATATACATAGCTTACCGTATTTGTTACGTTTCCGTTAACCATAGAAAAACTTTTAGATTGTGATGTTCCGTAAATATTAAAATCCGATAATGTCGGCATAGAAAATTCCGGAAGCTTGCGGGAATCTCCACTGACGGAAATAGTTAATTGTAAAGTTTCGTTTAACGCTACTTCCGTTCTGTTGACGGAAGAGTTCATTTGAATATTGTCTGCATATAGAATTGCCGATAAGAAAATAAATGCTGCTATAAAAAAGTTTTTAATAAGTTTTATTTTGTTCATAATGTTTACCATATTTTTCCGCTCTTTGCCTTTACCTTTACATCTACGGTTTTAGCTTTATCGTTGTTTTGTTTATCCTGTTTATCAAAATAGTCTAACAGATGCTGTCCTGAGTTTTGTTTATCTTTTTTATCTTTGTCCTGCTCGTTTTCACTGTTGTCTTTATCTTTATTTTTGTCTTGTTTATCTTTGTCGTTTTGATTTTTGTCCTTGTCTTTATTTTTATCTTTATCTTTGTTTTTATCTTGGTCTTGTTTGTTTTTATCGTTTTTATTCTGTTTATTCTTATCGTTCTTTTTGTTTTTATTCTGCTGTTGGTTATCCTGCTGTAAGAATTCTATATTTTGTTTTGCCTGCGTATCCGACGGATTTAGTTTTAGGCAGGCTTTGTAATAATTCATCGCCAAATCCGTGTCTTGTTTTCTGTAAGCAGTATTTCCCATATTGTAAAGAATAGCACTTTTTAAATTTATATCTTCCGTATTTTTTAATGCTGTATCGTAAGAAGACATAGCATTGTCAAAGTCGCCTTTATTGTAATAAGCATTTGCCAAATTATAATTGATAAGCGGATCTGATCCCTTTTTATCTTTTGCTTTCTGATAATATTCTATGGCTTTATCAAAATTTCCTTTCATATACTGCTTATTGCCTTTGACCATATTCTCGTCGGCAAATACAAACACAGAAAAAAATGATAACAAAAACAGAGTTATTAAAATTTTAAAACTTTTCATAAGAAATATATTTTTCCTTTCTTTTTTACAACAAATAATAATAAATTTTATCTCAAATATTTTACAATATTTAAAAATATTTTGCTAATTTTTCTGTTGATAAAAATTTTAATCTATGGTATAATTAAAATATAAACTTAATATTTAAATGTTTTTGGAGTCCGAAAGGACACGCTTTTGTAAAGCAAAAGGAAAATCAAACCAAAAACATCCGTAATAGGAATAATATATTTCAGCTCGCTACTTAAATATTTTATTCCAAGTATTCTTTAGCCCCTCGTGGGTTATGGAATCACGGCTGTTTGTTTTGTGCGTTTGATTTTCCATAAAACAAATCAGCCGTTATTTTTTTGCTATGGAAAAATAACTGCTGACAGCCAAACCTGCCGAAACAAAAGTACTCCTTAAGGAAATTCAAAGAACAAAGACAGCTGAGAAGCTGAGCAGGTGATAAGCTGAGAAGTTTAAGGTAAAATTTTGTTATAAATACCGAAAACTTATCAGCCTATCAGCTAAGAAAAACAAAGTTTTTCGTTCTCAACTTATCAGCTAAAAAACAAAAAGGAGAAATGCTATGAAAAACTCAAAATTTTTACGAAGTAAAAATTTGCCGAAAAGCTTAAAGGCTGAAGAGCTGAAGTGTTTGAATGACGAGCGAGGTGGTTTTACATTGGTAGAGTTGGTAATCACTATTGCTATTGTAATTATTCTGTCGGTAATTTCCGTACCGATTTATCGTGGGTATGTCGAAAAAGCACAATTAAGTGAAGGATATGCTTTGTTAGGAACAATCCTTTCTGCACAGAAGGCGTATTATAGTGAATATGGAAACTTTATTGGCTATGCTAATAATGGTGGAGGAGAAACATCATATAACTCTTTATTTGGAATAGATGCTCGTGGGAATAAATATTTTACAAAGTTTCAAGTTTCCGGAGCAGAAACATCCGGTAAAGAAAAATATTATTTTTTAGCTTTTGCATATAAACCGATTGAACTTAGAGCTAATAATGGAAAATCTTTATTTTTTTTACAATATAATATTACTAAAGGTTCAATTATTGAAGAAGGAAATGCTGGAGCTGAGTTAAATTTATCATGGAGATAAAAATAGGATTGTACATAGCACAATCTGTTAATAGAGATATTTGTTCTCGTAAATTTATCTCTTAATTTAAAACCGAGCGGAGGCAAATTCCAGCTCGGTTTTAATTATAAAATAAGTATAAAATTATGCAATTTTATCTGAAAATGTAGCACCGCTTGTTATGTCATAATAAAGATATAACATCGATTTTCCTTCTATATTTCTTAAATTTTCAGGCTTAACCACACCGGCTCTAAAACTATATAAGCCATATTTTATACCGTCCGTATTTAATGTATCAATATAAAATGCAGTAAAATACTTATTACCTCTGGCATCTATTCCAAGAACATCTTCTTTGCAAGTTGCTTTTGCCCAACCTCCACTTGTATTAGTATCATCCAGAAAATTTCCATACTCGGAAAAATATGATTTCTGTGCTGTGATTATTAAACCAAGTAAAGCATATCCCTCAGACATTTTAGCTTTATCTGTATATCCTCTATAAATAGGAACAGATACGACTGATAAAATAATTACAATTGCAATTGTAATAACCAACTCTACTAACGTAAAACCTTTTAATTTTTTCATTCTATAAATTCTTCCTCTTGTCATCCCGTACCTGATACGGAATCCACGTTTTTTCTTTACTCATTTAATTATATTTGCTATAATAAGCCGAGAGATATTTACACTAAATATTTTATCTTTTAACAGTGCTAAAAATATTTTTAGTTGTTTTTCGAGCCATTACTATGTTATAGCCCGCTCGGCTTATGTACAGGATATCACTTAAAGCCATTTTGTATAAAAGCTAATATTTATTATCTTTATGATAAAAAATTATAGCTTATTAATTTTATTTTGTCAATATTTTCATTTTGGAGAACAAAAAATTATGTTAGGAAAGAAACTAAAAATTGCCATAATAAATACAGGGATTTCTCAAGAGGAATTCGCAAAAAAGCTTAAGATAAACAGAGCATTAGTTAGCCAATGGATAACGGGCTTTAGAAATCCTTCAATGAAAAATTTAGATAAAATTTCAAAAATTTTAGAACTTCCGATATCTTATTTCATTGAAGAGAAAAGTGAAAATAAAACAAATATAGAAGAAATATTAATAAAAAAATTGGAACTTATTGATAAGACGGAAAAAAATATTTTATTAGAAATAAAAAAATTAAATGATAAGATATTATCTTTAGAAAAGAATTTAACAGCGGATGATTAGCAAAACAGCAATTTACAATTTATATTTTATAATTTATAATTAAATATAAGGATACAGAAAAACACAATTCAAGAATTGCATAATATGTTGCAATTCTTGAGCAACCAGAAAGATTTTAGATTTTTATTTAAGTTAGCCAGAGAATGTAAGGACACAGAAAAAACAGCATAGTTTGTGACGAAATGAAGAAACTCGCAAACGCGGTGTACATAAGTGTACACGGTACATAAGTTTGCGAGTTTCAATATTGTAGTCCAAAATTTGCTGTTTTTTCGTTAGAGGATGTAACTACATTACAAGCTTTACTACAGCTACTTCGGCATTATCACCCTTTCTTAAACCAAGTTTAAATATCTGGGTATAGCCGCCGTTTCTTTCTTTATAACGAGGAACCAAAACATCAAAAACTTTCTTAACAACATCTTTGTTTGATATTTCAGCATGTATTGCTTTCTTCGCGGACAAGTCTGCAGTTTTAGCTTTAGTTAAAAGCTTTTCGGCAAATCTGACAACTTCTTTTGCTCTGGGCACAGTTGTTGTAACTTTTTCGTGCAAGAACAATGATGTAGTCATATTTCTCATCATAGCTTTTTTATGAGACGGTGTAACCGCCAATTTTCTTGTATTGAGATTTTTAATCATTATATGTTCTCCTTCAAAGACAACCCGATTGCTGCCAATTTTTCTTTAATTTCTTTAAGAGAAGTTTTTCCGAATTTATCAAATTCCATCAAGTCTACTTCAGAGTAAGTAATAAGCTGACCGATAGTTTCAATTTCGGCATTTTTCAAGCTGTTGGAAGCTCTGGTTGTTAAATCCAAAATATTTATGGGCTGAGCTTTTAAAGCTTCTTCTTTATTTTCCTGTTTTACCGGCTCTTCTTCTATATCGATATTTGCTGAAGATTCTTCATCTACCAGTTCAGCTTCCCCGGTGAAAATGGTAAGAGATTTTCTTAATATTTTTGCAGATTCTATCAAAGCATCCTGAGGAGAAACTGCGCCGTCGGTCCATATTTCCATTACGAGTCTGTCGTAATTCAAATCTTGTCCAACTCTGGTATTTTCAACTTCGTAGTTTACTTTAACTACGGGAGAAAATAAAGCATCCATAACTATGGTATTTGCAGCATATTTATGATTCTTTATTTCATCTGCTCTTAAATAACCTCTTCCTTTGGAAACTTCCATTTCCATTTCAAGGTTTGTGCCTGCATCAATATTTGCAATTTCCTGTTCGGGATTCATTATCTCAACAGAAGCATTTTTTTCAATATCGGCAGCCGTAATCTGTCCGCCTTTATTTACTTTCAAAAATATTTTCTCGGGACCGTCGGAATTGAGCTTTACTCTGATTTTCTTAAGGTTAAGAACAATCTGCAAAGCATCTTCTCTGACACCTTTCAAAATTGCATATTCGTGATCTGCACCTTTAATTGTAACGGAAGTTATTGCAGCGCCTTCAATACTTGAAAGCAAAATTCTTCTTAAAGAATTTCCGATAGTATTGCCGTATCCTCTGTCGAAAGGCTGAGCAACAAATCTTCCGAAAGTTTTTGTAGCTGTTTTTTCTTCCAATTCCAATTTTTTTAATTTTTCTAAATCCGGCATTTTCATATTACGTTAACTCCGTTTTAACCGCTTTTTATGCGGATATTTTTATCTGAAAACTTATTATTTCGAATAGAACTCAACTATCAACTGACCGTTAATAGGATGTGAAAAATCTTCCTTTAAAGGTTCGTTGAGAACTTTTCCTTCTATTGCATCTTTATTGAAAGATAACCAGCTGGGAACTGCAACAGGATTTTCCATAAGTTTTTTCAAAACAGCATTATCTCTGTAGCTGTTTTTTACGGTAATAACATCATCTTTTTTAACCTGATATCTGGGAACGTCAATTTTCTTACCGTTAACAACAATCAAGCCGTGCATAACCATCTGTCTTGCCATTTTTCTGGAATGAGACAAACCGAGTTTATATACAACGTTATCAAGTCTCATTTCAAGAAGCTTCAACAATTCGTCGCTTGTAAGACCCGGCATTTTTTCTGCAACGATGAAATATCTCTTAAACTGCTGCTCGGTCAAACCGAACACTCTTCTTGCTTTCTGTTTTTCTCTCAAATGTTTTCCGTAGTCTGAAATTTTACCTTTCTTTGCTCCGTGCTGTCCGGGTGCATTTTTACCTCTTTTTCTGTCCAATGCACACTTGGTGGAGCATCTTTCGCCTTTTAAAAATAATTTTTCTCTTTCTGCTCTGCACTGTTTGCAGGCTGAACCAATATAACGAGCCATCTATTAAAATCCTCCGATTAATTTTTACTTTTAATTTATACTATTATACTCTTCTCGGTTTCGGCGGACGACATCCGTCATGAGGAACAGGTGTAATATCCTTAATTGCCGATATCATAAGCCCTGCAGACTGAAGACCTCTGATTGCAGTTTCTCTTCCCGGTCCGGGACCTTTAACAAATACTGAAACTTGTTTTACTCCGCAGTCCATAGCTTTTTTACCTACTGCATTTGCCGTCATCTGAGCGGCAAACGGGGTACCTTTTTTAGCACCTTTAAAGCCTGAACCGCCTGCGGATGCCCATACTATTGCGTTACCTTTATCGTCGGTAATGCTTACTATGGTATTATTAAATGTTGACTGTATATATGCTCTTGCCATACCGCCGGCAAATCTTACTTTTCTTTTTGATGTGGTAGTTTTCTTTTTATCTTCTGCCATTTTATTTTTAAGCCTCCAACTTAATTATCTCTTATTTAAAATTCGGTTTTTTATTTCTTTCCGCCTTTAGCCTGTGCTGCTTTTCCCGCACCTGCGCCTACCGTCTTTCTCTTGCCTCTTCTGGTTCTGGCGTTCGTTTTACTTCTCTGTCCTCTGACGGGAAGATTCCTTTTGTGTCTGGAACCTCTGTAACTTCCGATATCGATAAGTCTCTTGATGTTAGCCTGAATTTCTCTTCTCAAATCACCTTCAACTTTATATTCTTTCGTTATAAGGTTATTGATTTGGTTAACTTCAGTTTCGGTTAAGTCTTTAATTCTTTTTGCGGGATCCATATTCAATTCTTCGATAATTGCATTCGAAAGAACAGGACCGATACCGTAAATATATCTTAAAGCTATATCCAATCTTTTATTTTTTGGTAAATCCACACCGGCAACTCTTGCCATTCTGATTGTCCTCCGTTAAAAACATTTATTTTTTACTTTTTATTTTTACAAAACTTAAGGGGTAAAATTATCCCTGTCTCTGTTTGTGTCTTGGGTCTTCGCAAACTACCCTTACAACACCTTTTCTCTTAATAACCTTACACTTTTGGCATATAGGTTTTACTGATGCTCTGACTTTCATTTTTTACTCCTGTTTATTTGTCTCTATATGTTATTCTTCCTCGTGTTAAATCATACGGAGAAAGCTCAACTCTTACTTTATCGCCGGGAAGAATTTTAATATAGTGCATACGCATTTTACCGCAGATATGCGCCAATATTACATGACCGCCCTCTATTTCAACTTTAAACATTGCATTGGGAAGCGATTCAAGAATCTTGCCCGTAACTTCAATTTTTTCTTCTTTTGCCATTTTTTTGTTTACCTTCTGCCCAATTAAAAATTAATGCCGCCTTTACTTCTTGGTTAATATTTCATAACCCGTTTCGGTAACGGCAACACTATGTTCAAAATGAGCACACATACTACCGTCTCTTGTTACGACAGTCCACCTGTTGGACAACACATCTACTTTGTATGTCCCCGCATTGACCATCGGCTCTATAGCCAGCACCATTCCCGGCATCATTCTGGGACCTGTTCCGGATTTTCCGAAATTAGGTATGCTCGGTTCTTCATGTAAATTTCTTCCCACTCCGTGACCGCAATAATCACGGACAATAGAAAAACCGAACGGTTCTACATAACTTTGGACTGCGTAGGAAATGTCCCCAATCCTGTTACCCGGTTTGACCTGTTCTATAGCTTTATATAATGAGTCTTCGGTAACACGCAACAGCTTTTCCGTATCGGATGATATTTTACCTACGGGATACGTATAAGCCGCGTCCGAATTGTACCCTTGATAAATACATCCTACGTCCACCGTTACTATATCGCCCGAAGAAAGTTCGCGAGAGTCATTCGGTATCCCGTGAACCAGCTCATCGTTTACTGAAACACATGCAGATCCGGGAAAACCTCCGTACCCGAGAAAAGCAGGTTTCATTTTAAAAGAACTTATCATTCTATATACTTCAACATCAATATCTTTTGTTGTTATACCCGGCTTAATAAAAGATTTCAAACTTTCTAAAATTTCAGCAGTTGCTTTGCAGGCAACCCTTATCTTATTCAATTCATCTTTACTTTTTAATTCTATCTTAGACATTTTTAAGAAAAACTCCGTTTTTCTTAGCTGAGCCGGGAACTTCGTTCCCTCAGCTGAGAACAAAGTTGCTTTGCAACTTTTTAGCTGAACAGCTGAAAAAGTTTAAGGTATTTTTTGCTCTGCAAAAAATCTGTCTCTTATTAAAAATTGCTTCGCAATTTTTACAACAAACCTATCAGCTTATCACCTTATCAGCTTCTAAGCTAAACTGTTTACTGCCGCTTCAATCTGTTTAAAAACTTCGTCGGGGCTTACTGCTCCGTTAATCTTTGCTATGCAGCCTTTCTTTTCATAATACTCTGCCAAAGGCTTAGTCTGTTTTTCATAAACATCAAGTCTTTCTTTAATTGTTGCAGGGTTATCATCTTTTCTCTGCACAAGCTCTTTACCGCAGAAATCACATATTCCTTCTTTTTTGGGAGGCTTTAATTCAATATTAAAACTTCCGCCGCAAGAAGGACATACTCTTCTGCCTGCAAGTCTCTTAATAATTTCTTCCTGAGCTATATCAATATAAAAAACTACAGAAACTTTTCTGCCCTGTTCCTGTAAGAATTTATCAAGCTCTTCTGCTTGAAATATAGTTCTGGGAAATCCGTCCAACAAAAAGCCGTTTTTACAATCGTCTTTTTGAAGTCTTTTGAAAACCATTGCATTAATAACAGCATCAGGAACCAATTGTCCTGATGTTAAATACTTTGCAAAGGAGGGATCATCTTTTGCTTCTCTTATCATATCTCCCGTCGCAAGATGAACCACGTTGAATTTACTGCTGATGGTTTTAGCTTGAGTGCCTTTCCCTGCACCCGGAGGACCAAACAAAATAAAATTAAATTGTTTCATATTTACCCGTTGTTCGCATATCGCGCAAAAAATTTTATCGAACAATTGTACAAAATTTTTTTTTAAAATGCAAGCAGAATTTATATTTAAGTATGTTTTAAAACTTCATTTTCAAGTTTCAGTTTTAAAATTTCTTTCTCCAATTCCAAAATTTTATTATTCAATTTTAAAATTTCCAAATCTTTTTCTTTTAATTTTTCTTCAGAATCATTTAATTTTAAATCTTCAAGAAAATAATTCAAAGGAACATCTAAAACCGAAGACAAAAAACACAAGAGTTTATGTACAATAAAATATAAACTCTTGTGTTTCAAAATTTATTTTAGAAAGCATTAAGGAACAAAATCAATTTCATATAAAAGATATTTTATAGGCTCACAAGAATATTATGAATTGTTACTGATAATTTCATCATAAAAACTAGCTCCAGATGTAATATTGTATACCATTACTATATCCGGAACTTCACTTCCCAATACCACTGCGAGCAATCGTGTTCACCTGAAAACTGATTTCATAATCAGAAACAGGAGTTTGCAAAAAAACTCGGTGTCGATCAAGTAATGATAAGTCAGTGGATGAATGCCGCAAGAAATCCCTCGGCAAAATCCATTAAAAAAATTGCAAAAACTTTAAATATTCCGTTCGATTATTTTATAGAAAAAAGTGAAGATAATAACATTGACGATATTACAGATATAAAAAAACAGCTTACCGTTATTTTAAATAAAATAAGCTGCCTTGAGGCCGAAATAAAACTTTTTAAAAGCAGGAAGTAGAAAAAATTTTAAAGATATCTATCAATTCCCGACAAAATAAATATTGACTTTTTTGGTTTTGTAAGGTATAATATCTTCACAGACTGAACTGAAGCCCTCGCATTTGAGAAGCGAATCGGTAGTAGGTTCAGTCTCTTCTTTATTTATCGAATGATTGTAATAAATATTACCATTATTATCTTCTCTAACAGAAAAAATCACTATCCATTTATTATCATTATTCTCTTCTTTTTTTGATTTGACTTTTATAGCTAAATAATGCCAATTTTTTATATTACTTCTATTTTTTTCTTCTTTACTACATCTTAAATAGACTGCGTTTTCAAGCATAATATCTAAGTATTTAAAAGTATTTATTTTATCTATATCAGCCGTATTATTAAAAGTTTTTTTGCCGCTTAAAACTTTTATATATTTTTTCCAATCTTTGTTATAAAAATCTTTATTCCTAAAATTATTTTCAAAATATGAATGTGCATTTTCTCTTTTTTCTTCCAAAGACAAACCTTCAAATTCATTGCCTGTTATTTCTATAACTGTATTTACATTTTTTAATTTATCAACAGCAATTATTTTTGTTTGAATTATGAATTGTTCTTTTTCTTTTAAACTTATATTCTCTTGTCTACTCATAATTTTTATCCATACAAAATTTATCTCTTTATAAAAAAATATCGTTAAGATATTTTCCAAGACCGCTCAGTTTGAGGCGAAGCGAAGTATTTATCGACTGCGGTGTGCTGAAGTTTAGCGGAGCGATGTGGGTACATAATGGAGATAAATACAAAGCTGCAGCCCAAAATGTGCGGTCGATATCAGTCTTCTAAAAGAGACTCTTCATATCTCTCGTTTCTGGCGGTTCTCTTTCTGTCTAATGCTCCCAAAATTTTCTTTCTCAACCTTAACGATGTCGGAGTAATTTCCACAAGTTCATCGGGAGCAATATATTCTACAGACTGTTCCAAACTCATCACTCTGTGCGGAGTAAGCGTTAATGCTTCATCGGCGGCTTTACTTCTCATATTGGTAAGTTTTTTCGGTTTGCAGGGATTAACGACAAGATCTCTTTCACGAGAGTTCTGCCCGACAATCATACCCTCATACACTTCTTCGCCCGGACCGACAAACATCTGTCCGCCGTCTTCCAAATTATGCAGTGCATAAGCCGTAGTTTTGCCTGCTGCCATAGCGATAAATACGCCGTTGCCTCTTATGGAAGAAATATCAACTTTCGGGAAATATCCGTAAAAGCTGTGGTGCATAATTCCTGTTCCTTTGGTAGCCGTTAAAAACTCGTTTTTAAAACCGATTAATGCTCTGGACGGAACAACATATTCCAAACGAAGATGGTCTTTTCCCTCACTGACCATATTTTCAAGTCTTGCACTTCTTTTTCCGATAAGTTCAAAAACTACTCCCTGAAAATCGGAATCTATATCAAGAATAAGGTATTCCATAGGCTCGCACATCTGCCCGTCAACTTCTTTAAAAATAACTTCCGGGCTGGAAACTGCAAGCTCAAAACCTTCTCTTCTCATATTTTCTATAAGAACGGTTAAATGAAGTTCCCCTCGTCCGGAAACTTTAAATCTCCCCTCTCCTTCAAGCTCTTCAACTTTTAAACCGACATTTGTTTGAGCTTCTTTTTCAAGCCTTGCTTTTAAATGTCGGGAAGTTAAAAATTTTCCCTCACGTCCTGCGAAAGGAGAATCGTTGACGAGAAAATCCATTGATATTGTCGGTTCGTCTATGGCAAGCGGTTCAAGCGGCAACGGATTATCAAGCTGACATACCGTATCGCCGACTTTAAGTCCTTCCAAACCTGATATGGAAACTATATCGCCCGCATAAGCATCTTCCACTTCCACTTTGGAAAGTCCTAAAAATTTTTCTATCTTTACGGCTTTAGCCTGTTTTGTTTCGGATTTATTTACCAGAAGAACGGTCTGTCCTTTTTTGATGGAACCGTTCAATATTCTGCCGATACCGACTCTTCCCAAAAAGTTGTTATAATCTATCATTGTTATCTGCATTTGAAGAGGCTTTTCTTTATCCGCCTCGGGAGCAGGAACATATTTTATTATTCCGTCAAGTAACGGAGCTACATCCGTTCCCGGTTTATCAATTTTAGTGCTTGCCCAACCTTGACGGCCTGACGCATAAAATATAGGAAAATCCAACTGCCTGTCCGTCGCACCAAGCTTCATAAAAAGCTCAAAAATATCATCTATAGCTTTGCTGGCGTTTGCCTGCGGTTTATCCATTTTGTTTATTACCACTATCGGGTTAAGCCCGAGTTCAAGAGCTTTTCTTAACACAAACCTCGTCTGAGGCATAGGACCTTCGGCGGCATCTACCATAAGTATTGCACCGTCAACCATTTTCAAAACTCTTTCCACTTCACTGCCGAAATCTGCATGTCCCGGAGTATCAACAATATTTATCGTATGATTGTTATAATTTATCGACGTGCATTTTGCAAGGATGGTTATTCCTCTTTCTCTCTCGATAGGGTCGGAATCAAGAACCATATCCTGAACTTCATCCTGTTTTACGGTCCATTGCCCTGCCAGTTTCAACATAGAATCAACTATTGTGGTTTTACCATGGTCAACATGGGCAATTATTGCAACATTTCTTACTTCTTCACGAGTAGCCATAATATTCCTCTTTTATATATTTTTCATCTTATAAAAATATTATAATCTTCTTGACTTTTTTATATTTTTAAGCTACACTATAAGAAACCTTAGAGTCCCGGCATTTGTAATGGCGGCAACACTTTAAGGTTTTTTGTTTTTATTTAAATCGTAAAATAAATTTCCTCTATTATCTTCACCTATTGTTATATACACGTAATATTTTTCATTTTTCAATATAACTTCATTAGTAAAATAATGAAATTTAAATATATTGTCTCTTCTTTCTTTGTACGAAACTGAAGAGTTTTTATAATTTGAAGTTTTTAATATTTCCAATAATTTTGGAACAATTAACAATTTTCTTTTATCTGCACTAAACGTTTTATACTTTTTTCTTGAATTTTTTGTTATTCTTATTTTTTTAAAAGAACCTATATCAAATATTTTATCTTGTAAAAATTTCTCAAAATATTCTATTGATGCTTTTCTTAATTCTTCTATATTTTTGTAGTTACCAAAATATTGATTTATATCTTCTTCAGTTATTGTTATTATATTTTTATATAACTGAACATCTTCATAAATCATCAAAAGATTTTGATTTTCTTTTCCTTTACCAAATATAGAATAAAATTCTTCAATATTATTCGCAAATCCTAAAAATATTATTTTATTTTCATTCATTTAATTATCTTATAAATTCTAAGCAATTAATTATAAATCCAAGTTTTTAATTATATCATTTTTAAAAAATATTACAAATAAAAATTTTAGTTTAAAACACCAACAAAGGCGGAATTACTGCTACGTTGTAATCCCGCCCTGCCTGCTTAGGCTATACCATATTTAGTTTTTTTAGCGCATTTACTATATTCAACTTTATAAAACAGAATCCTCTTCTACCCAAGAATTATCAACTTGTGTGGTCCACTTTGGTCCAAGTGTTATATTATAATATAAAAACAACCTCCAATTATCCAATTCACTGCATTTAATCGTCTGTGTTTTAAAATACAATTTACAATCTCCCAAATCTGTTCCAACTTGAAAACGTGTAAAATATTTATTACCTCGAGCATCTATTCCCAAAACGGTATCATGCTCCGTAACTCCGCTACTATCAGAAAGTTTTAAAAAATTTCCATATTCCGAATAGTACGCCTTTTGTGCAGAAAGTACTGTTCCCAATAAAGCATAAGCCTCCGACCATTTCGCTTTGTCAACATACCCTCTGTAAATTGGCACGGAAATTACAGACAAGATTATAACAATAGCAACAGTGATAACCAACTCCACCAACGTGAAAGCAGCACAGCTAAGAGTTTTTTTATTAACCATAGATTCCCGATTACGAATTTCGGGAATGACAGACGAACGACAACGACGAACGGAAACTGCAGATCTCTCGTCGCTTCGCTCACTCGAGACGACAGGAAAGCCAATTTCGGGAATGATAGAAGAGAGTCTGTCATTGCGAGCCGACATTGTCTTTAATTGTCGTTCATTGTCGTTGCTGTTCCGCCTGTCATTCCGTGCGTCTGCACCGCAGACAGACACGGAATCTATGTTACCGTTGTTCTTCCTCTTTTGTCTTTCGTTGTTCAAACTTTTCAGCTCTTCAGCTTCTAAGCTTTTCAGCAAATTTTTACTTCGTAAAAATTTTGAGTTTTTCATAGCATT
>CAJOJJ010000009.1 GCA_905234925.1 uncultured Endomicrobiia bacterium | reverse complement strand
GGGAATGACAGACAAGACGGCAATTTATAATGGACAATTTAAAATTTATAATTAACAACAAACAGCAGATCTCTCACATTCGTTCGAGATGACAGCACTACCGGACAACTATCCTTATCGATGAAATATTTTGAGTTTAGACGCAGTAATAGCGAGCCGCACATATCAAAAAACGTAAAATATCAATGCGTTTTTTGACAAGGCCTTAAGATTTGTGGCAAGCCTATTTTCAAAATTAAGAAAATTTATCAAAGAAAGAAACAACACAGAAAAAATAGCTGAGTTTGAGATGAAATGAAGAAACTCGCAAACGCCTTTTATAAAAATTTAAGCAAATCTATAAATACAACAAACTAAAAAAACAGAAAAATTTGTTAGTGAGACGAAAAAATCCCGAGCTGCGGTGTACATAAGTGTACACGGTACACAAGGCTCGGGATTTCAAAGTTGTAACTAAAATATTTCTGTTTTTTTGTCAAAAGATGTAAGATTATTTAATTTTAAAGGTTGCGGTAACCGTCACTGCAATTTCCTTTTCTTTCGACGACGTATTATAAATTCCGTAATCCGCAACATCCGTAGAAAGAGGTTTCCTTATCTGAAAAACTCCCGAACGGGCAGACAACAATCTGCATACTTTATTGCCGGAACTTTTGGCAATTTCAACTGCTCTGGCTTTAGCATCTACCGTTGCAAGGGCAAGAAGTTCCGCCTTAATATCTGCAAGATTTGATATGAAATATTCTATATAAGAATTTTCCAAATAAATGTCCTGCTTTGCCATAGCTTCCGTATCAAGAGCAATTTTTTCAATAAGGCTTACATCGTTAGACCTTGCTTCAATCCTTTGACTAAACGAATAACCGCTTATTCCGTTATTGCCGTAAGTAGGATAAGAATTAACCGGCTCTATTAAAATATCCTGTTCTTTTATTCCGTTAGCTGTAAGATATTTTTTTATTTTTGACAAATCTTTCTGAAGAAGCATTGGACCTTCGTTCTTGTTTACAATTCCGGTAGTTCTGCTGAAATTAATATTCCATTTTGCAACATCGGAGTTGACTGTTTTTACGCCCTGTCCTACTACCCTGATACTTTGTTCGGACTTTGCCGAAACGAAGAAACATCCTAAAATTAAGGATGAAATAATAAAACCTATTGCTAAGATTAATGATGATTTTTGGTCTCCGGAATTTTTGTTTCCGTTGTTACCATGAAAGAATTTTCTGTTATCATTTCCGGTATTGTTTCTGAATTTGTGCATTGTTACTCCTTGTTAAAAAATTATTTCAGGTATATTGTAGCAAAAATTTTTACATACAGCAAATTTTTGGAAGCTGAATTTCGGTATCGTATATATTTATTTTTTCTTTATAAAATGCTAAAATATTTGAAAAGAATATCAAACACAGGAGAATAAAAATGTTAAAACCAAAAGTTTCCATTATAGGTTGCGGTAATGTAGGTATAAGATACGCATATTCGTTAATGATTAACGGTTGTGCCAGAGAAATAACCCTTGTTGATTATTTTAAAGAAAAAGCGGAAGGCGAGGCTATCGATCTTTCTCACGGTGCGCCATTTACCCCGCCCGTAAATGTTAACGCCGGGACTTATGAAGATATAAAAGGTTCCGATTTGGTGGTAGTAACTGCAGGCAAAAAACAGAAACAAGGACAGACAAGAATTGATTTATTAAAAGATAATGTTGCGCTATTTAAAACCATCATTCCCGAAATAATGAAATATGCCCCTGATGCAATTTTATTAATTGCATCCAATCCCGTAGATGTTTTAACTTATGCAGCTTATAAAATTTCCGGTAAAACGGCAGAAAAAGTTATCGGTTCGGGTACCGTGCTTGATTCCGCAAGGTTTAGATATGAAATTGCCAAACACTGCAGTATAGATGCCAGAAGTATTCATGCTTATATTTTAGGTGAACACGGCGATTCCGAACTGCCTGTATGGAGTAAAGCTACCGTCGGAGGAGTTCATATTGAAGACCATTGTTTTTTATGCGACAGAAAAGAAAACTGCGACCACAAAGCAATACTTAATGAAATATTTACCAATGTAAAAAATTCCGCTTATATAATTATAGAAAAGAAAGGAGAAACGTCCTACGGTATAGGGCTGGCTCTGACAAGAATTACCGAAGCAATTTTACAAAATGAATGTTCCGTTCTTCCTGTTTCCGTAATGGTAAAAGATTTTTACGGTATCAACGATGTTTACTTAAGCTTGCCGTCAGTAGTAAACAGTGAGGGAATAAGACAGGTGCAGAGGATTGAGCTTAACGATGTTGAAAAAACCGCATTTATAAAATCTGCAAATATCCTTAAAGAATTGTTGAAAGAAATAGGGCTTTAATCTTTAATACTGACAGACGAAACGGCAATTGAAAACTAAAAAAGCTCTTTGCGATTTTTTAGCTTAATAGGAAAGGATAGAGCAGAAATAATATTGTATTTCTGCTCTATCGTGTATAATTTTAAACAAGAAAACCATCACCAGCTGCACCATTAGCACGAGTACCTACCGTAACATCATAGATAATTCTCAAATAATTTTTACCGTTATTCTCTTTTAATTCTTGCGGTATCGTTACATAAGAGGTAAAAGAAACTTGAGGATTGGTACTTCCATCAAAAACATTGGTACTTGGAACAAATAAAGAAAAGTATTTATTTCCTCTTGCGTCAATATTTAAAACAGGATCAATACTCATAAAATCTTCCGGATTTATGGATGCATCTCTTCTATAAAAATTGCCATATTCCGAATAGTACGCTTTTTGTGCCGAAAGAATTAAGCCTAACAAAGCATAACCTTCTGCAAATTTCGCTTTACTCACATAACCTCTGTAAATAGGAACCGATACCACACAATTGCAATTGTGATAACCAACTCTACTAATGTAAAACCTTTTAATTTGTTTTTCATAAAATTCCTCCTTTTATTATTTATTATAAATTGCCTTTTTAAATTTGCTCCTTTATTTGTTTTTTGATACAATAAGCCGAGAGATAGATCGTTTGCTATGATGTTTTATCTTCAATTAAATTACTGCTATGTGGTAATTTAATATTAGAGCTGTTGCTATGTAGCAGCCCGCTCGGCTTTATTGTTTTAATTTAATTATATAAATTTAGCATAAAATTTTACCAAATATATATAAATTATTTCTTTAAGAAATATTTTATACTATTTATTATATAAAGTCAAGTGTTTTTTAGAAATTATTAAAGAGGAAAAGTTATGACAAAAATTTTTTCTGAAAAGTTAAAAAGGATTATGTTTGAGAAAAATTTAAAACAGGAAGATTTTGCAAAAAAAATCGGAGTAAATCAAAGCCACGTCAGCAATTGGATAACAGGAAAAAGAAACCCGTCAATGAATACATTAAATAAAATTGCTAAAACTTTGAATATTCCTGTAAGCTCTTTAATAGAAAATACAGGAAAAAACAACTTGAAAAATTCTAACGAATTTTCGGAACAGATAAAAGAAATTCAAAACAAATTGAAAGATTTGGAAATAAATTTTTTAAAATTGGAAAAAAATTATAATGTAAGACTTTTGAAACTTGAAAATGAGATTTTGAAAAGAAGATAAACGGCAAATAGCTGTTTTATACCATAGATTCCCGACCAACGGCGTTTCGGGAATGACAGACAAGACGGCAATTTATAATTTATAGTTTACAATTTATAATTAACGGCAACGACAAGATTGCTTCGTCAACACTATGTATCTTCCTCGCAATGACGGACGAAAAGGCAATGTACAATTTATAATGTACAATAAACAACAAACTGCAATGAACTACAAAAAATAAAAAAAGATAAAACTTTATCAATAAATATAAGAAACAAGAAAGAACTACCTATCAAAAGTCGCAACAAATCATTTGCGACTTTTGACCAGACCTTAAGATTTGTAGCAAGAATGAAGAAACGCAACCACGCGGTGTATGTAGTGTAATACATAAGTGGTTGCGTTTCAATATTATTGCCCAAATATTAAGGTCGTTATAAATTACTTCGCCAGTTTTGCGTGTTCTTTGATCAAGTTCAGCGCAATCTCATTCTTCTGAATCTGGCTTGTTCCCTCATAAAGCGTAGTGATTTTTGCATCTCTCATCATCTTTTCTACAGGATATTCTTTGCAATATCCGTATCCGCCGAAAATCTGAACTGCGTCGGTGGTAACCTGCATTGCAGTTTCGGAAGCAAAAAGTTTTGCCATTGCGGATTCTTTACTGGTTCTTACTCTGTCTTTAGGGTCTTTTTTATTGTTATCGTCAATCATTCTTGCAACCGAATAGAGCAAAGCTCTTGCAGCTTCAACTTTGGTTGCCATATCGGCAAGCATATGCTGAATACCTTGGAAAGAAGCAATAGGCTGACCGAACTGAACTCTTGTTCTGGCGTAGGCAACTGCTTCTTCTAAAGCACCTGCAGCTATACCGAGTGCCTGTGCGGCAACTCCCGGTCTGGAACCGTCAAGTGTTGCCTGAGCAATCATTAAGCCGTGACCTTCCTTACCCAAAAGATTTTCTTTGGGAACTTTGCAGTTATTAAATATCAATTCTCTTGTGGAAGATGCTCTGATACCCATTTTATTTTCTTTCTTACCGAAAGTGAAACCTTCCATACCTTTTTCAAGTATGAAAGCGGAAATTCCTCTTGCACCTCTGGACGGATTGGTTTTAGCAAATACGGTGTAAATTTCGGCATCACCCGCATTTGTTATAAAACATTTCGTTCCGTTAAGAACATAATGGTCGCCTTCCAAAACTGCGGTTGTTTTCATTCCGGTTGCGTCAGAACCTGCAGAAGGTTCAGTTAAACCGAAAGCGGCTACAGTTCCTGCTGCAATTTTAGGAAGATATTTTTGTTTCTGTTCTTCGTTACCGCCGATAATAATGGGAAGTGTTCCAAGTGCAGTTGCTGCCAAGCACAAAGATATACCGCCGTCAACCTTACAAAGTTCTTCGGTAGCAAGAACGAGATTCATAATATTTCCGTTGCCGAAACCGCCATACTGTTCCGGAATATATGCACCGCAGAGCCCTGCATCTGCCAACTCTTTTACGATATCCCAAGGAAAAGTTCCCTCTTCATCGTATTTTTCTCTGACAGGTTTAATTTTTTCCTGTGCAATCTGTCTGGCAGTATCAACAATCATCTGCTCTTCTTCACTTAAAAAGTAATTCATTTTTATCTCCTTAAAAATCGCAAAGCGATTTTTAGCTGAGTCAGAAAATGCTCTGCATTTTCTTAGCTGAGCCAAACGCTCCGCGTTTTCAGCTGAAAAGCTGAAAAGTTTTCGGTATTTTTATAACATAGATTCCCGACAGCTGTTGCGCGTGAAACGCTCGGGAATGACACCGCTACGCGGTAAACGGCAACGACGCCGGATTGCCAGGCTCGACATAGTCTCGCTTGCAATGACGGGCAAACGGCAATTTACAATTAATAATGGTAAGTCATTTTATTGTACATTGTAAATTATACATTGTACATTGTCGTTTTAGTCTTCCGTAAGGTCGCCTTGCATTCTTTTAATGGCACTAAGAGCTGCAGATTGTTCCGCCTGTTTTTTGGAACCGCCCTTACCGAACCCGAAATATTCGTCCCTAACGTAAACTTCAACTTCAAAAGTTTTTTCATGGTCGGGACCGTATTCTTTTACTACTCTGTATTCGGGAAGTATTTGATACTGTGCCTGTATCATTTCCTGAAATTGGCTCTTGTAGTCGGTAGATATAACCTCTTTCTGCTCATACAAGAACCTGTTTATAAAATTTTTGGCATTCGAGAAATCTGAATCCAAATACATTGCTCCGATTACAGCCTCGAACGAATCACACAGCAGAGTTTCTCTCTGCCTTGCAAAATTGGCTTCTTCACTTCTGCTGACGAACACATAGTCGTCAAGTTTTATTTTTTTTGCCCAAACGCTTAAATTTTTTGCAGATACGATTTGGGACTTTATTTGGGAAAGTTTCCCCTCGTTATCGCCGTAATATTTTCTGTACAGATATTCACTTACAACGGCGGATAGAATACTGTCACCCAGAAATTCCATCCGCTCGTTACAATAATCCAAATTATGCTCTGCAGAATATGATCTGTGAGTTAATGCTATTTTCAAGAGATCCAAGTTATCAAAAAAATATCTCAATTTCTCTTGAACTTTACGTAAATTATCCAACATATTTTTTAAGTATTATTACAGCATTATGACCGCCAAAACCTAAAGAGTTGGAAAGCCCGCATGTAATTTGCTGTTGTCTTGCCGTGTTGGGAACATAGTCCAAATCACAGTCCGGGTCAGGTGTGCTATAATTTATTGTGGGATGAATAAAACCTTCGTTCATACACAATATGGTTGCAACAGCTTCAACCGCACCTGCCGCACCGAGCAAATGTCCCGTCATAGACTTTGTAGAATTGACAGGAATTTTATACGCTCTGTCGCCGAAAACTTTTTTAATTGCCAAAGTTTCGGTTTTGTCATTTAAACCGGTAGATGTTCCGTGTGCATTGATATAATCTATTTCGTCTTTTGATATGCCTGCATCTTTTATTGCTCTTTCAATTGCAATAACTGCCCCTTTAGCTTCAGAATCCGGTGCAGTAATATGATGTGCATCGTCGGATGCTCCGTAACCTGCAACCTCAGCATAAATTTTGGCACCTCTTGCAACAGCATGTTCCAAAGTTTCAAACACAAGTATTGCAGCGCCCTCGCCTATCATAAAACCGTCTCTTGTTTTATCGAAAGGTCTTGACGCCGTTTTAATGTCGTCGTTTCTTGTGGAAAGGGCTTTCATACTGTTAAAACCCGATACTGCGATAGGCGTAACGGTACCCTCGGCACCGCCTGTTACCATAACATCGGCATCGCCGTATCTTAAAAGCCTTAAAGCATCACCCATTGCATGGTTGGAAGATGCACAAGCACTTGTTACCGTATAGTTAGGTCCGGTAAAACCGTAGTCTATGGCAATTTCGCCAGGGAGAATGTTTGTAATCATCATAGGAATCAAGAAAGGACTTACCCTTCTGGGACCTTTTGTGATTAACGTGGTATGTTCGGCTTCAAGTACGTCCATTCCGCCGATACCTGTTCCCGTAACGCAACCGATTCTGGACATATCTTCTTTCGAAAAATCAAGCCCCGAATCTTCAATTGCCATCTTTGCTGCTGCAAGACCGAGCTGAACAAATCTTGCCGCTCTTCTGGCTCTTTTTTTATCCATATAATTTTCAGGTTGAAAATCTTTTACAAGACCTGCAAACTTAGTATTATATTCGGTAGTATCAAAAGAGTCTATAAGGGCAGCTCCGGATTTACCCTGCTTTAAACCATCGGTAAAAGCTTCCTTACCTATACCGATAGGAGATACAACCCCTATACCGGTAACAACTATTCTTTTTCTTTCCATGATAAGATATTCTCTTACTTAGCCTGATGAGCCGTAATGTATTCTACAGCCTGTCCTACAGACTGGATTTTTTCAGCTTCTTCATCGGGAATTTCAATTCCGAATTCTTCTTCGAATGCCATAACCAATTCTACGGTATCCAAAGAATCTGCACCTAAATCATTTATAAAAGATGCACCGGGAACAACTTCAGCGGGATCTACACCCAACTGTTCAACGATAATTTCTTTTACTCTTGTTTCTATGTCTGCCATGATAGGCCTCCTGATTTTTTTGAGTTTATATTACTAAACCCTATTTTATTAAAATCAAATCTCTATTTTTATACCAAAACTTACAAAAATTTGCAAGTTTTTAAGCGGCTTACATATACATTCCGCCGTTTACATTTATAACATTTCCTGTAATGTAAGAGGAATCTTCACTTGCCAAAAACAGTGCGGAATTTGCAATATCCTGAGCTTCTCCGAGCCTTTTTAAAGGAATAACTTCCGCATATTTTGCTTTAACCTCGTCGGAAAGAGCATCCGTCATTGCGGTTTTTATGAAACCCGGAGCAATTGCATTAACCAAAATATTTCTGGAAGAAAATTCCTTTGCACAGGTTTTTGTTAAAGCAATAACACCGCCTTTCGATGCGGAATAATTTGCCTGTCCGGCATTGCCCATAATGCCGACAACGGAAGCGATATTGATAATTCTTCCGTGTCTCTGTTTAAACATTATTCTTGTAACGGCTTTAATTGAATTGAACACACCTTTCAAATTTACGGAGATAACCGCATCCCATTCCTGCTCGCTCATTCTGAGAACCAAATTATCTTTTGTAATACCTGCATTGTTTACAAGTATATCGATTTTACCGAACTTTTCAAGCGTTTTAGCCATTAAATTTTCGCAATCCGCCAAACTCGTTACGTTGCTTGAAACTGCAATTGTATCAACATTATATTTGCTCTTTATTTCGTCGGCTGTTGCCTGAGCTTTTTCCATATTGATATCGGTAATAACAACTTTTGCACCCTCTTTTGCGAAAGTTTCGGCAATAGTTTTACCTATACCTTGGGCGCTTCCCGTAATAACTGCAACTTGATCTTTTAATTTCATTTTATCTCCTTAAAAAATCGCAAAGCGATTTTTTAGCTGAGGAGCTGAGAACAAAAAACTTCGTTTTTTTAGCTGAGCCAAACGCCTCGCGTTTTCAGCCAAGAAGTTTATCATAAAAATTGCTTTGCAATTTTTGTTAATTAAATAGATTTTTTGCAAAGCAAAAAATACATAAAACTCTTCAGCTTATCAGCTTATCAACTTATCAGCTAATTTTTTAATTCTTCAATTACTTTTTCCAAATCTTCAACTTTTTCTATATTCATTGTTTTTTTGGTTTTGTCAATTCTTCTCATCAATCCAGAAAGAACTCTTCCAGGACCGATTTCTATAAATGTATCAAAACCGTTATTTACGGCATTTGTCATTGAAACATCCCACAAAACCGGGCTGCATACCTGCTTAACGGACTTTTCTTTTATTGTAGAAATATCTTTTGTAAATTCCGCATCACAGTTTGTCAATATTGAATATTTAGGTTCCGTAAAACTATATTTTGCAAGTTCCGCTTTCATTTTTTCCGATGCGGGCTTCATTAATGAAGAATGGAAAGGTCCCGAAACGTTAAGCATAACCGCTTTTAATGCTCCTGCAGGTTTGGCAAGCTCTACGGCTTTTTGAATTGCTGCCGTCGTTCCCGAAATAACTATCTGCCCAGGAGAATTGAAATTAACAGGCTCGCAAACACCCTCAGCTGACGCCTGTTTACAAATATCGATAACTCCCTCTTTTGCCATACCGATAATTGCCGCCATAGCACCGGGATTTGCTGAGGAAGCCTCGGCTATAAAAGAACCTCTGGCTTTTACAATATTTAATCCGTCAGCAAAATTGAAAAAACCTGCCGCATAAAGTGCGGAATATTCGCCCAAAGAATGACCTGCGGTAACTATCTCGCAATTATTTAAATCTATTGAAGATTTTAATGCTTCAAACATTGCAACACTTACGGCAAAAATTGCAGGTTGTGCATTTTTTGTATCTTTTAAACTTTCTTGGGGGCCTTCAAAAATAATTTTCTTTAATTCGTCGTCAAGACTGTCCATTATATTTTGGGAAGCGGGAAACTTATCATAAAAATCCTTTCCCATGCCGACGGTTTGTGAACCCTGCCCCGGAAACATCAAAACTATTTTTTTCATATTAAAAAAACCTCAAAAATTTATTTTAAGTATGCAAGCACCCCAAGTAAGCCCCGCACCGAAAGCGACAAGCTCCACAAGAGAACCTTTAGGAACTATTCCCTCACTTATTGCCTCGTCAAGAGCTACTATCGTAGTGGCTGCCGACATATTGCCGTATTTATGAACATTTACATAAACTTTATCTTTATTTACGCCGGCTTTTTTTGCTACGGCGTCAATAATTCTTAAATTTGCCTGATGAGGAATATATAAGGTAATATCCTCATCTTTTAAACCGGCTTTTTCCTGCACTTTAATTGCGGCTTCCGCCATTTTTGTTACTGCAACTTTAAAAATTTCTTTTCCCTGCATTTTAATATATTGAAGTTTCTGTCTTGCAGTTTCTTCCGTTGTTGGATTTATTGCTCCTCCCGCAGGAATATTCAACAATTCCGTAAAACTCCCGTCAGCCCCGAGATAAGCGGAAACTATATCGTCTTCCGTTTCGGAAGCTTCAAAAATCATTGCACCGGCACCGTCGCCAAACAGCACGCAGGTATTTCTGTCAGTCCAATCGGTAACTCTGGAAAGAGCTTCTACACCGACCAAAAGTGCCCTTTTGTACAAGCCTGATTGTATTAAACCTTTCACAACGGTAACTCCGTATATAAAACCGGAACATGCCGCCGATATATCAAAAGCCGTAGAATTAAACGCTTTTAATTTTTTCTGTAAATAACATGCCGTCGAAGGCATCGGAGCATCGCCGCTGATTGTGGCAACAACAATTAAATCTATATCATCAACGGATATTTTTGCTTTTTCGATAGCTTTAACTGCGGCATTATATGCCAAATCGGATGTAACCTGAGACTTATCAAGAATTCTTCTTTCTTTTATTCCCGTTCTGGTAGATATCCATTCATCGGAAGTTTCCACCATCTTTTCCAAATCGAAATTAGTTAAAATTTTCTCGGGAACATAAGAACCCGTTGATAAAATTTTCACACCGATTTTACTGTTCATTAAATAAACACCTGTCTATATTTTTTTTATTTCTTCGGCAATTTTTCCCGCGACGTTGCTTTGGGCATATCTTGCCGCAAAATTTATTGCATTTTTTACGGCTTTGGCATTGGACTTTCCGTGCCCGATAAGACAAGGACCGTTAACACCCAAAAGAGGCGCTCCGCCCTGTTCGCCGTAATCAATTTTTCTTTTAACGCCTTTCATTGCAAACTTTAAGAAAGGAACTGCACCCCAGTATAAAGGATTGCCTGCTATAGCACCTTTAATAAGTTTTACTATCATCTCGGCAATACCCTCACTGGACTTTAAAAACACATTCCCGACAAAACCGTCACAAACTACAACGTCGGCCTTTGCCCTGGGAATATCTCCGCCTTCAATATTACCTATAAAATTAAGGTTAGTATTTTTTATAAGTTTGCTTGCTTCAAAAATCAGCTCGTTGCCTTTTGACTCTTCTTCGCCTATCGACAACATTCCCACTCTGGGTTTTTCTATTCCCAAAACATTTTGACAATAAACGCTTCCCATAATGGCAAACTGCAAAAGATTCTCGGGTTTACAGTCAACATTTGCACCCACGTCAACAACTATACATCTTCCCGATATCGTCGGAAAAGACGTGGAAATTGCAGGCCGTGATATACCATCGATTCTTTTTAAATAAAGAAGCGATGTTGCCATTGCGGCACCGGAATTACCCATGGAAACAAATGCATCAGCCTGTCCGGAACTGACCATTTTACAGCAAACAGCCATAGAAGAATCCTTCTTATGTCTGGCGGCATTTGCCGGATGTTCGTCCATTTCTATAACTTCGCTTGCATTTACTACTTTTATTTTTTCTGCAGGGAAAGTATAGCTTTTAGACCATTTTTCCAGCTGTTTATATAGAATATCCTGCTTACCTACAAGCAAAATATCGTTATCGCTTTGTTTAACGGCAAGTATTGCACCTTCTACATTAATATCGGGTGCTTTATCGCCGCCCATTGCATCAAGGGCGATAATCATTTACTTAGTTTCCTCTTGTGTTTGAGTTTTAGATTTCTTTACTTTTTTAGGAACAACCAATTTTCCGTTATAAAATCCGCATTCAGGGCAGACTTTATGAGGCATCTTAGGTGCTCCGCAATTGGAACATTTACTAGAATTTTCAGCTTCTATTTTAGAGTTGGCTGATCTTCTGCAATCTCTGCGGTGCGGAGTATGTTTTCTTTTTGGATTTGGCATTTTTTCCCCCAATTATACTTATTTCAATTTTTTTATTTTTGACCACTTTTCGGCAACAAATTCATCTACTCTGTTTTGTTCACAAAAGCAATCTTTTATATTTTTGTTATTACCGCAATACTGGCACAAACCTTTACAATCCTGTTTACACAGCGGCTTTGCGGGAATGTTCAAAAGGACAGTTTCTTTTATTTCTTTTAAAACATCGTACTCAAACTCTTCTTTAGTCCAAGAACATTCAAAACTTATATTAACATTTTGTTCAAAAAAACTCAAGCATCTGGAACACTCAAAGGACATCGTTCCCTTAACATTACCGACGACATTTATAACATCATCATACTTATTCGCCTCAAAAGAAAAGAACAAATTTGCTCCTTTTACAATATCGTCTTTTGCAAATTCAAAATCGAGTTTATCATTTTGAACAGTTATTTTTTTATCTTTTTTAAAATCATTAAAACTTAATATCAGCTTTTCCATACCAAAACATCTGAAAATGAAATATTTTAATTATATTTGTTAGTGTTTCATTTGTCAAGCAAAAATTGCCTCTTGAAAACTCTAAAATTTTATATTTGTTCCAAAATAAACCGCAGTACCCGGCATCTGCATAACGGGATATCCGTCGGTTGATCTGTCTATAAATATCATATAATCCTGATTTGTAAGATTCTGCCCGTCAATAAACAATTTTATATTTTCGTTAACTTCATATGTCAGTTTGGCATTTACAAGCACATAATCTTTCATTCTGTCCTGTTTTTTGTCGCCGGCATAATATTCGCCCACATACGTTCCGCCAAGCAGCAATGACCATTTGCTTACTTTAATATTTATTTCCGTATCAGCTTTACTTTCCGGTCTGCCCATTGTATGTTCTCCGGCATTAAAATAAGTATAGCCTGCCTTTGCACTTATGTATTTATCGAAAACATATCCTGCGGAAACTTCCGAGCCTTTAAACTCGTAATCACCGGAATTTTTAAATTTACCTTTATCGTTTTGAATTAAATTATCGCCTTTCATTACAAAACCCGTTACATTAAAAGTAAAATCATCTTTCTTAAAATCGAAACCTATTTCATAATTATTCAGTTCTTCCGGCTTTAAATTTTTGTTGCTTGACGGAAGCAGATAAAGTTCGTTTAAATACGGGCTTCTGAAAGCGCGGCTGTACAAAGCTTTTACCAAAACATCTTCAACAATTTTATATTCAAGTCCGCCTCTTGCAGCTACGAACTCGCCCGATATTTCGTCGTTGTTGTACCTTGCACCTGCAACAGCGGCAAATTTATCCGTAAAATTATGTTTATCCAAAACAAATACAGCCCAGTCGGAAGTTTTCCATTTGCCGAGTTTCATGGGAGACATTGTACCTTTATCGACAAGTTTTCCTTCCTGCTGACGGAACTGTGCGCCTGTTTTTAATAAATTGTTATCGCCTATTTCTATATCCAACCCTGCGATTGCTCCTATAAGAGAATCTCTGGAATGAAATTTGTTTGAAAATTTATGTTCGCCGTAATTTTCAAAAACTTTTAACGAAAGTTCCGTTCTTGAAAAAATTTTGTTATAATCCGCCTGCACGGAACCTCTTTGATAATCTTCCCAATAAGCTCCGGACTTAAATGCCTCATTGCCGCCCATTGCCGGTTCCGGGTAATGAGTTAAGCCGGAATATTGTTTTGCCTGTACTCTTATTACTCCGCCGTCTTTAAAAATATATCCTAATTTTTCGTATAAGTCAGTTGCGTTGTACTGAGAATTTTCCAAATGTCCGTCGCTGGACATTTTATTTGCTGCAAATTCATAAATAATGTTATTTGATATTCCGCCTAAATAAACTTTGGCATTTTGTGTATTGAAAGAACCCGTATAAAAATTTATTTCCCCTTCAAAAGGTTTGGTAGGAGTTTTTGTTATTATATTTATTGCACCGCCCAGCGCACCTGACCCGTATAAAACGCTGTCGGGACCTTTGGCAATTTCTATTCTGTCAATATTTCCCGCAAGGATAGAATGAGAAACACCGCAACCGAACAATGCCATATATTCCGGTTTGCCGTCTATTGCAACAACCAACTTTCTGCAGCTGTCGCCGAAACCTCTTATTACGGGGTCTGCTCGTCCCGTATCTCCGATTTTCTGTACGAAAACGCCTGTAGTATTACTTAAAATATCCATCGCTTGGGAAGAGTGTTTGTTTTCAATTTCTTCCGAGGATACTTCCTCTGTTGTGGTTATGGTGTCCTGCATTCTTGTAAATTTTTCCAAACTTAAAGAAATGTCGGAAGCATATGCCGATGATACCAAACAAAATGTACATATCAACAAAAACGTTTTTTTCATTCTTATTCCCTATTATAAAATAAATCTGTGATATTGTACAAAATTTTAAAATTTTTTAAAAGAAAAAAAGGTTCGGAATTTTTATTCCGAACCTTTTTATATTTTTCAATATTCGTTGTAGTTTAAACTTTTCAGCTGTTCAGCTGAAAAATTGCATCGCAATTTTGACTCAGCTTATCAGCTAAAATAAAACTCTCCGAGTTTTATTTTATAAGCATACTTGTAAAAGATCTTACAACAAATGTTATTGCTACTGCCAAGAACACTACAGCACAAACTACCTGCACTGCAGGGCTTGTCAACGTTAAAGCAAGTTCCAATGCCAACAAACCGAACAATGTTGTAAACTTGATAATCGGGTTCAAAGCTACGGAAGACGTATCTTTGAAAGGATCTCCTACAGTATCACCTACAACCGTTGCTTTGTGAAGTTCCGAGCCTTTCTCTCTCATATCAACTTCAACGATTTTCTTTGCATTATCCCATGCACCGCCTGCGTTAGCCATAAATATTGCCTGGAACAAACCGAAAAGTGCAATGGAAATTAAGTAACCGATAAAGAAATACGGTTCGATAAAAGCAAAAGCTATAGTCGAGAAGAATATTACCAAGAACAAGTTCCACATACCTTTCTGAGCATACTGTGTACAAATCTTAACAACTTCTTTACTCTGTTCGGTAGAAGCTTTTGTTACGCCGTCAAGCTTAATATTTCCTTTAATATATTCAACTGCTTTATATGCACCGCTTGTAACTGCGTGGTTGGATGCACCGGTAAACCAGTAAATTACTGCACCGCCTGCAATCAAACCTAACAAGAAAGGAGCATGCAACAATGACAAATGAGAAGCAACTGCACTTTCTCCGTTTGCTGCCATCAAAGTGAATATGATGGAGAATATCATCGTGGTTGCACCTACAACTGCAGTACCTATTAAAACGGGTTTTGCCGTTGCTTTGAAAGTATTTCCTGCACCGTCGTTTTCTTCCAATGTTATTTTGGATTTATCAAAGTTAGGTTCAAAACCGAAATCTTTCTTAATTTCTTCTTTAATGTTAGGAACATTTTCAATCAAAGAAAGTTCATATACGGACTGTGCGTTATCGGTAACAGGACCGTAAGAGTCAACTGCAATTGTTACAGGGCCCATACCCAAGAAACCGAAAGCAACAAGACCGAAAGCAAATACTGACGGGTAGCTCATAATGTTGAAACCTGTTAAAGAACTGATTCCGTAAGCTATTGCCATAAGAACAATTATAACCAAACCCATCCAGTAAGCACTGAAATTACCTGATGTCAAACCTGCCAATATATTCAATGATGCTCCGCCGTTTTTAGACGAATTAACAACATTTTTAACGAATGCACTGGCTGTTGACGTGAAGATTTTTACAACTTCGGGAATTACTGCACCTGCTATAGTTCCGCAAGTAATAATGATGGAAAGTTTCCACCAAAGTCCGTTTGCCAAATCTCCGATTATAAGGTTAGATACTATGAAAGTTAAAACAATGGAAACACAAGAAGTAATCCAAACCAATGAAGTTAAAGGAGCTTCAAAATTCATTTTTTCCGCATCGCCGTATTTTGCTTTTGCCAATGCACCGTTTATCCAGTAAGAAATTGCGCTTGCGAGCAACATTATCAATCTCATTACGAAAATCCAAACAAGAAGTTTAACCTGGTTTACGGGATCTTTAACTGCCAAAACAACAAATGTTACAAGAGCAACACCGGTAACACCGTAAGTTTCAAAACCGTCGGCTGTAGGTCCTACGGAATCGCCTGCGTTGTCGCCCGTGCAGTCTGCAATAACACCGGGGTTTCTTGCATCGTCTTCTTTAATATTGAAAACGATTTTCATCAAGTCTGAACCGATATCTGCAATTTTTGTAAAGATACCGCCTGCAATTCTCAAAACGGAAGCACCTAAAGATTCACCTATTGCAAAACCGATAAAGCAGGGACCTGCCAAATTTCCCGGAACAAAAACTAAAATGATAAGCATAACAAAAAGTTCAATGCTTATCAATAACATACCGATTGACATACCTGATTTTAAAGGAATTGCAAATGTCGGGAAAGGTTTACCTTTCAAGCTTGCAAAAGCTGCTCTGGAATTAGCAAACGTGTTGATTCTCATACCGAACCAAGCAACCGCATAACTTCCCAAAATACCGATAATGCTGCAGAGAATAATGATTGCAATTTTACCTACGGAGAAACCGGTATTTGCAAAATAAACTGCTATTATTACTGCAAGCAAAGCTTCCAATATAATAATGAATTTACCCTGAGTGATAAGATATGTTTTGCAAGTTTCATAAATCAATTCGGAAACTTCCAACATAGATTTGTGAACGGGTAAATTTTTGATTGACTTAAACTGAACAAAGCCGAAAACCAAACCGAAAACACAAACCAAAAGACCAACGGTTAAAAGTGCTGAACCGCTGATTCCTCCCAAAAATTTAACTGAGGACAAGTCGGGCAATACAAGGTTTGCTTCACTTGCAAAGCTCGGAACGCTTGCCACAGCCACTGCAAATGCTGCTAACAACAAACTTCTAAACTTGGCTAACATCTTTACTACTCTCCTTTATAGATTTATTCAAAAACCTTTCCGCAAACAACGAGATACCGTGTCAAGCACGGTATGACAAGAAAGTTTTTTGAAAATAATTGGCATAGATTATATGATTTAAAAAAAATATTGTCAACAAAAACACCACAGGCATTTTTGTTGACAACATTGACAACATACATATTAAGTAAATAATTTTCTTTACAATGAAAATTTGTTTATTATTGCACCTTTATCTGCGGATGAAACTTGTGCGGCATAACGTGCAAGACATCCGGAAATATCGGTTTTCTTTTTTATGGTCATAGTCTGTTTTCTTTTTGCTATTTCTTCGTCGGAAACTTTCAATTCAATTTTATATTCGGGAATATTTATCGATATAATATCGCCGTCTTTTACATAAGCGATAAGCCCGCCCGATGCAGCTTCCGGTGAAACGTGCCCTAAAGATGCACCTCTTGTCGCACCTGAAAATCTTCCGTCGGTAATAAGCGCAACATCTTTATCCAAGCCCATACCTGCAATGGCAGATGTCGGGCTTAACATTTCTCTCATTCCCGGACCGCCGGCAGGACCTTCATATCTGATAACCACTACATCGCCTTTAACAATCTTTCCCGCATAAATAGCTGCAATGGCATCTTCTTCACTGTCGTAAACTTTTGCGGGACCTTCGTGTTTCAACATTTCGGGAGCAACGGCACTTCTTTTAACTACACAACCGTCGGGAGCAAGGTTGCCTCTTAATACCGCAATACCGCCTGTTTTGCTGTAAGGGTTATCAACGGTTCTGATAATTTCAGTATTGTAATTTACGGAATCTTTAATATTTTCGCCTAAAGTTTTACCTGTACACGTCATAACGGAGGTATCTATCAAGTTCAACTTCGTCAATTCTTTTAAAACGGCATAAACTCCGCCGGCTTCGTTTAAATCTTCCATATAGGTATGTCCTGCAGGAGCAAGGTGGCAAAGGTTGGGAGTTTTCTCGCTTACTTGGTTTGCCATATCAAGGTTAAACTCTACTCCGCACTCGTTGGCAATTGCGGGAAGATGTAACATACTGTTGGTGGAACATCCCAAGGCCATATCGGCTGTAATTGCATTTTTTATAGCTTTTTGGGTCATAATATCACGCGGTTTTATATTTTTCTTTACCAGTTCCATTATCTGCATACCGGCATGCTTGGCAAGTTCTATTCTTGCGGAATATGCCGCAGGGATAGTTCCGTTACCTTTCAATCCCATACCGAGTACTTCCGTCAAACAGTTCATTGAATTTGCCGTATACATTCCCGAACACGACCCGCACGACGGACAAGTGTGTTCTTCAAAATTCATAAGTTCTTTCTCGTCAATTTTACCTGCTTTATAAGCACCGACAGCTTCAAACATTGCGGAAAGGCTGGCCTTTTTACCGTTGACTTTTCCTGCCAGCATCGGTCCGCCGCTGACAAATATAGTCGGAATGTTTACTCTTGCTGCAGCCATCAACAAACCGGGAACATTTTTATCGCAGTTCGGTACCATTACCAGTCCGTCGAAACCGTGTGCAAGAACCATCGCTTCGGTGGAGTCCGCAATCATATCTCTGGTAATAAGAGAATATTTCATTCCTTTATGCCCCATTGCGATACCGTCACAGACTGCAATTGCGGGAAACACTATCGGTGTTCCGCCTGCCATTGCAACGCCCAGCCTTACGGCTTCAACAATTTTGTCGATATTCATATGCCCCGGTACAATTTCATTATAAGAACTGACTATACCGATAAAAGGTCTTGTCTGCTCTTCTTTCGTTATTCCCAGCGCATGGTACAAACTTCTGTGGGGAGCGTTGTGTGCCCCGTCAACAATTTTTTCTTTAATCATTTTTACCTCTTATTTCTATTGACTTTTTTCAGTTTTTAAGTTACACTATGTCAAAGCCTTAAGGACACACCACTTGTACCGGTGTTAACTTCTTAAGGTTTCTTATTTTTATCCAGATCATAAAATAATTTACCTCTTTGATCTTCTCCTATGGTAATATATACACTATATTTATTATCTTTTACTATTACCTCATTAATAAAATAATGAAACTTTAGTATCTCATCATTTCTTTGTTTATACGGGTATTCTGAATTTTTATATTTAGATGTTTTTAATATATCTAATAATTTGGGAACAATTAACAATTTCCTTTCATCCGCACTAAAACTTTCACACTTATCTCTAGATTTTCCGGATATTCTTATATCCTTATATTTTCCGATATCAAAACTTGAATATTTTTTCCGAAATATTCAATTGCTTTCTCTCTCAATTCTTCTATACTTTTATAATAGCCAAAACATTCTTCGTTTATTTTGATAACACCGTAAGGAAAAATATCTTCACAAAATATTTCAACATCTTGGTTTGTTTCTTTCTTAAATATAGAAAAAAACTCTTTACTGTCCTCTATTATTCCTAAAAATATTATATTCTTTCATTCATTTTTAATTATAAATTATAAATTGCCGTTTTATTTATTATATTAAATTTTTTTGATTATGTCTATAAAATAAAAATCAGACATTGAATAAAAATTTCAGTCTGATTTTTTTAATTTATTTATTTTTTGCTAATTTTATTTTCAATTCCAAATTTTCTTTTTGGAGTTTTACAATTTCCTTTTCAAGCCTAAAATTTTCTTTCTCCAATTGAAGAATTTTTATATCTTTTTCATCAAGTCCGTTAATGGTATTTTGCTCTGATTTAGTTTTTTCTATAAAATAATTTGCCGGAACATTTAAAGCTTTAGCAACTTTTTCTATAGATTTAATATTAGGACTATGGTTTCCCGTCGTCCAAAAACTTATCATTTGCTGAACTACACCAAGTTTTTTCGCCAATTGCTGTTGAGTTATATCCTGCTCAGACATAATCTTTTTCAATTGTTCACTAAAAAAACTCTTTTTATTTTTCATTAAATCTCCTTAATTTTCTCTTGACTTCACAAATAAAATATTGTATAAAATATATTATTACTAATTTTTATTTGTTAAAACAATAAAATATTAGTAAAAAACAATATTAAATCTATGCCGAGCGAGCTAAAACATAGCATTAGCTTGGAAAAATATAAATACTCAGCAAGGTAATTTATTCCTCGGCTTATTATAGCAAATTAAAAATTTAATTAAAAGGAGAAATTTTATGAAAAACAAATTAAGTGGTTTTACGTTAGTGGAGTTGGTAATAACTATTGCGATTGTTATTATTCTATCAGTAGTATCAGTTCCTATCTATCAAAGTTACACAAGAAAAGCTAAGATGGCAGAAGGATATGCTTTGTTAGGAATGATTTTATCGGCACAAAAATCATATTATAGTGAATATGGTAATTTTTTTGATAGTATAAAAGTTATAAACTGGACATGCAATGATCCTGTTCTTGGAATTGACGCAAGAGGTAATAAATATTTCACTTGGTTTAATTGCAATGCTAATGGTTCAGAAGCTAAATATTTCTATCATTCTCAAGCTTGTCATCCAGAATTGCTGGACAACGGAAAAACAGGATTATGTTTGAATTATAATATAACTTCAGGTTCAACTTTATATGAATTACCTTAAAAATATTTGAGAAAAATTATTAATTCATAGCGGAGAAAACATAGCATCAGCTCTAAAAGAAAAACAGAGAAAAGAATAAAATATTTTCTCTGTTTTTTTGATTATAATTATGACATAAAATCAAGAGGAAATTTTTTATTTAAACCGTCTATGAGCAACATAATTTTTCGGGTAAGAATTAGTAACTTAAATTCTTAAGCCGATTTGTCTGAAGGAAATTTCCGTCCCAATAATTTGGCGATTTGTCAAGCGACAATAAAGTTTCTTTCCGTTATGTCAATGAAACAACAGTAACAGCAAAGGGGGTAAGGCTTATCATTTTCAGCTTTTAAGCTAAAATTTAATCAAAACAAACTGCAGTTAAATATAACGGCAAATCTACCGTATTTTTTTCACTTTTATAGTTAGCTTGAGATATTCTTAAAGATTTTTTCGGTTGAAATTTTTCTTTATACACTTTTAAACTTTTGGCTTGTAAATTTGTACTGCTCTTTACTTCTATAGGAAAAATTTCATTATCTTTTTGAATTATAAAATCTATCTCTGCTTGAGAATTATTTACAGACCAATAAAAAGGTTTTATTCCTGCAGTCAGCATTTCCTGCAGAACAAATTGCTCCGTAAGTTTTCCTTTAAATTCCTTAAAAATTGCATTTTTTTCTAAAATAATTTTTTCGCTGACTCCGCTTATTGCACATAACAAACCTATATCAAACATAAACAGTTTAAATATACCGAAATCTTCATAAGATTTTAAAGGTAAATTCGGGACAGATACTCTGGAAACTTTATAAATTAAAGAACTGTCCATCAACCATTGAATAGCAACTTCAAAATCTCTTGCCCTTGCACCTTTTCTAACAGCACCATATATAAATCGTCTGTTTTCTTTAGCAAGTTGTGCCGGAACGGCTTTCCAAACAAGAGAAATTCTTATAGCCATTTCCGCACTTGAATACTTAGAAAAATCTTTTTCATAAGACTGCAAAATTTTATTTTGAACATTTCTAACCGGAATAAAACTTTGTGATTTAACAAATTCTTTTACGGCTTCCGGCATACCTCCGACAATAATATACTGTTTTACAATATCAATTATTTTATCGTGAAAACTGTTTAACAGTTCATAATTTTTATTTTCAATAACTTTTCTTAAATTAGTTTGAGACAACGCATCCAAGAACTCATAAAAAGACATCGGATATAATGTCATAAATTCCACTTTTCCTACGGGAAAAGATACTCCGCTGTGCAAACTTACCCCCAGTGTAGAACCTGCCGCAATAACATGAATTTTCGGAGTTTCTTCACAAAAATATTTTAAAGATGTCAACGCTTTAGGTATTTCTTGAATTTCGTCTAAAATAAGTAATGTATCTTTATCTATTGTTACGCCGGCTTCGGCACTTAAAAACGGTATTAAATCTTTCGGATGAACCGTCCTTTCAAATAAGTCTTTTAAAGCCGGGTTATTATCAAGTGATAAATATGCGGTATTTTTAAAATACTTTTTGCCGAATTCCTGCATTACCCAAGTTTTTCCTACCTGCCTTGCACCGGTAAGAATTAAGGGTTGTCTTGTTTCCTTATTTTTCCACACTAAAAGTTGATTTATAATATCTCTTTCCATACCAAAATTATATACTATTTTTGCTATATTGTCAATATTATTTACACATTTTCAAGATGACTTTTAAATTTTATACACACATTATCTTGATGACTTTTAGATATTATACGCACATTTTTAGAACGACTTTTAAGTTTTATACTTATAAAATTGACTAATTTAAGATTGGGTGGATTTTAGAATTTTAAGATTTTAGGCTTAAAACTAAGAGAAAAAATAATTTTATTTTTTTGATAATCTTATTTCTTTTCTTAGCAAAGCATTTTCTTTTTTTAAAAGTTCATTTTCTCTTTTCAACAAATCCATTTCACTTATTCCTGCTTCTTTTTCGGAAAGAAGTTCTTCCGGAGTAGTATTTAATGCTTCTGCAATTTTGGCTATTGATATTGCCGACGGTTTTGTTCCTGCAAGCCATCTTCCTACAACTTGGCGGCGAGAATTTATTTTCTTAGCAAATTCTTCTTGAGTTAACTTATTTTTCGACAATAAAAAATACAATTTTTTTGAAAAATCCATTTTTATTTTCCAATATCAAAATATAAAACACTTGACTTTTTAAAAAATATCTGATAAACTTATAGCAATCAAAAGCAACTATATGCAACTTTTAATAATATTTTAAAAAGACAAATTTATATGCAAAATTCAACAAGAATATTTTATACACAGCAAAAAATAAAAAAATTATACATTTACCCGATGTATGACTGTGTAATTGACTGCAGGCTATCTGCAAATATCCTGCAGTTTTAATAAATTATATCTGTTTTAAAATATTTTATCAAGAAAAAAGGAGGAGTTAAAATAACAATTAGAAATTAGCAGTTAGCAATGAGAAATTAACAACAGCAAGGAGATAATATCATGGAAAGGAAATTAAAAGGTTTTACGTTAGTGGAGTTGGTGGTCACTATTACAGTTGTGATTATTTTATCAGTCGTATCTGTTCCCATTTACAGAAATTACACAGATAAAGCAAAATGGGCAGAAGCTTATGCTATTGCAGGAACTATGATTTCTTCACAAAAATCCTATTATGCTGAATATGGAAATTTTTTAAGACATGCTGACAGCAATGGGTACACCAGTTATGACCATGTATTAGGTTTAGATGTTCGTGGCAACAAATATTTCACTTTTTTTCATTCCGGTTCAGGCTCAGGAGAAGATCCTAGAATATATTTTCGTTCTAATGTTATTAGTGGCGAAAAAGATATTGAAGGTAAAAATATGTTAGTAATAGAATTTAATACAACCAGTGGAGTAACTTATAGAAAAAGCATATATTAAGAGCATTTAAATTGATGTTCTTAAACTAAAACAGGATTGCAACATAGCAGCAATCCTGTTCTTTTTATATTTTTATGATAATAAAATAAAAAATATAATGATAAATATTAAACTATTTACTCGGCCCGGTTGTTGACGGAGTATATACTCTTGCCGCCAGTTCGGAATTAAGCATATAAATAGTTTTTGCATCAACTGCAAACATTTTCATTTTCTTTACCAAATCACCGGCATTTTTTTCTTCTTCCGTCTGTTCCTTTATAAACCAGTCAAGAAACTGCATTGTTTTGAAATCTTTAATATCAAATGCTACAGAATAAATATTGTTTATTAAAGATGTAACATACTGTTCGTGTTCATAGCCGGCATCCAAAGGTTCAGTTGTATTCTTGAAAGTTTTGTTAGGTTTTTCGATTGCATCAAGTTTTACGGATACGCCGTTATCAATTAAATATCTTCTCATCATCATTGCGTGGTCCATTTCTTCCTGTGCTTGAATAACATACCAGTTGGCAAACCCGTCCAGCCCCTCATCTTCATAATAATCTGCAAAAGAAAGGTACAAGTATGCAGAATAAAATTCTTTATTTACCTGCTCGTTAATTAAGTTTGCTACTTTTTCGTTTAACATTTTTATTTTACCTCTACTAATAAAATTTTTCTATTACAAGGTACTTTCATACCATAGATTCCCGCCCAACGGCTCTGCGGGAATGACATACGGAACGACAATTCATTATTTATAATTGAACTACAAACAACAAAAAAATCAAAATATTTAATTTAATCACAAAAATCTGACAATACAGAAAAAACAGAAAAGTTCGAGACGAAGCGAAGTTTTCGGCGACCGCTGTGTGCTTTAGTGGAAGCGTTAGCGTACGGCACATAAGGGAGCCGAATACAAAGCTGTAGTCCGAAATCTTCTGTTTTTTTGCTATAAACATTAGTTATTTATAAGTTTATCCTCATCGCTCCAGCTGTAAAGTTTTCTTATCTCTTTACCTACTTTTTCACTTGGGTGTTCAGCTGCAAGTTTTCTCATTGCATTGAAGTGAACCTGTGCACCTGCATCAGACATATCAAGCAAGAAAGCTTTTGCAAAAGTTCCGTCCTGAATATCTTTCAAGATTTTCTTCATTGTCTTTTTTGTTTCTTCGGTAATTATCTTAGGACCTGTCGTATAGTCGCCGTACTCTGCAGTGTTGGAAATGGAATATCTCATACCTTCAAAACCGCTTTGATATATCAAGTCAACGATAAGTTTCATCTCGTGAATACATTCAAAATATGCGTTTCTCGGGTCATAACCTGCTTCAACCAAAGTTTCAAAACCTGCCTGCATCAATGCACATACTCCGCCGCAGAGAACTGCCTGTTCGCCGAACAAATCCGTTTCTGTTTCAATACGGAAAGTTGTTTCGATAACGCCTGCTCTGCCGATACCGAGTGCATAAGCCAAAGCTATTTCAAGTGCATCGCCCGTTGCATTCTGTTCAACTGCAACTAAACAAGGTACACCTTTACCTGCCTGATATTCGCTTCTTACAGTATGTCCGGGACCTTTGGGAGCTATCATTATAACGTTTACGTTTTTAGGCGGTTTAATGCAGCCGAAATGAATATTGAAGCCGTGTGCAAAAGCTAAAGTTTTGCCCTCTTTAAGGTTAGGTTCAATGCTTTCTTTATATAATTTTGCCTGTTTCTCGTCGTTGATAAGTATCATTATAACGTCTGCTTTCTTAGCAGCTTCGTCGGCAGTAAAAACTTTCAAACCTTGTTTTTCCGCTTTTTCCCAGCTCTTTGAACCTTTATATAGACCGACGATAACATCAACGCCGGATTCTTTCAAGTTAAGGGCATGTGCATGACCTTGAGAACCGTATCCGATAATGGCAACGGTTTTTCCTTTCAATTTTGCCAAGTTACAGTCTTTTTGATAGTAGATGTTTTGCATTTGTTTCTCCTTGTTATACCTTATATCGACCTTAATATTTGGTCTCCAACTTTGCATTTCCCTCCCTTATGTGCTCACCGCTCCGCTGCACTTCCTGCACACCGCAGTCGGCAAATGCTTCGTTTCGCCTCAAATCTTAAGGTCTCTGAAAAATTTTCTCCGAAAATTTTTGTTGTATTTTTGCTACGCAAAAATAATTATATTAAAACTTGTAAATCTAATAATGTAAAATTTCGTTCCACGAAATTTTGAATTTATTTTATAAAATTACTTCGCTTCGCCTCAGACTTCGCAGTCTTGAAAAGCGGTAAAATCGCTACGCGATTTTTGTTGTTTAATTATAAATTAAAAAATTGCAAAGCAATTTTTTCAGTGGAGGTGGCGGGAATTGAACCCGCGTCCGAAAAAGTTTCAGTAAGACCGCTACAAGCTTAGCCCGGAAGAATTTGTCTCGTTTATAAAACCATTACCGGACGGAACTATTTTATAAACCAGCTCCGTTAAGGATTCATATTAAAGTTACGGAACAACAAAATTAATACTAACCTGCTCTTGTCGTTTTAGCCTAATAGCAGGTGTCATAGGTAAAACGCAGCTGACTTAAGCAGCTAATAATGCAGGTACCATTACAGGTTGTAAAGGTACTACATTTTGAGGAACGATTTGTTCGTCGTTTCTTTTTCGGTCGATTTTTACTGAGCCATCGACCAACTCAGGCTTGCTGTCTTTACATCTTTCATTCCCGTCGAACCCAATTCACCCCCGAGAACTACAATTGATAATTTATAATGTATAATTTACAATTAAAGTAAAATTTTGCTATGCAAAATTTTCTGCATTGAGATATCCTCGACAAAAACTCTCGGGGATGACAAGCTTTGCATTTTTACCGACAATTATAAATTATAAATTGTAAATTATAAATTGCCTTTCTGTCTTTTCTGTTTAAAGAACTCTTTCAATATTTTAGCACATTCTTGTTGTAAAAGTCCAATTTTTATATTGATTTTGTGATTTAACTTTTTTTCATTTATATCAAAAACACTTCCGCACGCACCGGCTTTTACATCGTAAGCACCAAAATACAAATTCTTTACCCGTGCATGAATTAAAGCTCCGATACACATTGTGCAAGGTTCTATGGTAACATAAACGGAACAATCGTTCAGTCTGTAATTATTTAATTTTTTACAAGCCTTACGCAATGCCACAATTTCGGCATGGGCGGAACAATCTTTTAAAGTTATGCTTTTGTTATGCCCGCTTGCTATAATTTTACCGTCTTTCACAACAACAGCACCGATAGGAACTTCGTCGATATCATAGGCTTTTTGTGCTTCCTTAAGCGCCTGCCTCATAAAATAAATATCTTTTTCTTCAAAATTTTCCTTTTTCATACGTTCGGTATTATACCATATTATTTGACAAAAGTTAATCTTTTAGATAAAATGTTGTGAAAATTTTATTATGGGAGTACAAAAAATGAAAGATAAAAAAATAATTTTAGCAGAAAAAGATATTCCTACACAATGGTATAATATACAAGCGGATTTACCTACACCGCTTGATCCTTATATCAATCCTAAGACGGGAAAACCGGCAACAAAAGATGATTTATGCCACATATTTCCCGAAGAAATAGCAAATCAAGAACTGAGTACGGAAAGATGGATAGATATCCCGGAAGAAGTCAGAGATGTATATAAATTGTGGAGACCTTCCCCCCTTATAAGAGCAAGAAATCTTGAAAAATTTCTCGACACGCCGGCAAAAATTTATTTCAAAAACGAAGGTGTCAGCCCGTCGGGAAGCCACAAATCCAACTCGGCAATAGCTCAAGCTTATTATAATAAAAAAGCCGGAACAAAAAGAATTGCAACTGAAACGGGTGCGGGACAGTGGGGTTCTGCACTTGCTATGGCATGCAAAATGTTCGGCATTGAATGTGTAGTATATATGGTAAAAGTTTCTTTCCAACAGAAACCTTACAGAAAATCTCTTATGCAAGTTTACGGTGCTAACGTTTTTGCCAGTCCGTCCATGCAAACCAATGCCGGAAAGGCCGTTCTTGAAAAAGATCCTAACTGCAACGGTTCACTCGGTATAGCAATATCGGAAGCAATTGAAGATGTGGTAACTCACCAAAACGCAAAATATGCTTTGGGAAGCGTTTTAAACCACGTTGCACTGCACCAAACAATCATAGGACTTGAAGCTAAAAAACAGTTGGAAATTGCGGGAGAATATCCTGATATCGTCGTAGCTTGCCTTGGCGGCGGTTCAAATTTCTCCGGTATGGCATTTCCTTTTATAATGGATAAAATTAACGGAACACATAAAAATTTAAGAGCAATAGCTGCGGAACCCTCCGCATGTCCGAAACTTTCCAAAGGCGTATATGCTTACGACTTCGGCGACTTATCGGGCTTTACTCCTGCAATAAAAATGTACACATTAAGCCATACATTTATGCCCAACGGTATTCATGCCGGCGGTTTAAGATACCACGGCGCATCGCCTTTGGTATCTGCAATAGTTAAGGCAAAACTGGCAGAATCGGCAGTAGTAAAACAAACGGAAGCTTTTGAAGCTGCAGTAACTTTTGCAAGATGCGAGGGAATACTTCCCGCACCGGAATCTTCTCATGCAATAAGAGTGGCTATTAACGAAGCTTTAAAGGCAAAAGAAGAAGGAAAGAAAAAAACAATACTGTTTAACTTATCCGGACACGGACATTTTGATTTGACGGCTTATGACAGTTACCTTTCCGGAAATATGCAGGATTGCGACTTTTCCGAAGAAGAAGTAAAAAAAGCACTTAAAGATTTACCGAAAATAAGTCTTTAAGAAGGTCAGAAGGTCGGCAACAACAAGCTGACAGCTTAAAGCTAATAAAATATCGAAAACTTTTCAGCTTTTCAGTTCTTCAACTTATCAGCTGAGGAGACGAAGTCTCCGGCTCAGCTAAAAAATACGGAGTATTTTTATGGTAATTTTATATTCTTTTTTGGCAATGCTTTCCGCTATATGCGGGACATTGTTGGTTCTAAAATTTTCCGAATGGTCAAGAAAAAATTCCATTCTTTTAATAGGCTTTGCTGCCGGCGTTATGTTGTCAATAGCATTTGTTCACTTGATACCGGAAGCAATAGAACATAATCCGGATTCAATTATTTATGTTTTTGTAGGCTTCTTATTTATGTTCTTTCTGCAGTACTTTATATTTTTTCACCCCTGCCATGACGAGCATTGCGATGTTCACTTGGGGGCAATGTCCACTTTTGGTTTATCGCTGCATTCATTTTTTGACGGTATAATAATAAGTATAGGTTTTGATGCAAATACTTATATCGGGCTTATGACTACCATTGCAATAATGCTGCATAAACTTCCCGACGGTGTAACAATAACGGGAATTTTAATGCACTCAAATAAATCCATAAAGAAAATTTTAACTTATTCAGTTGCAACTGCAGTATTTACCCCGATAGGAACTTTGGCAGGGCTGCTTTTCTCCGGTCAAATCTCACACTTGATAGGAAATTTCTTAGCATTGACGTCTGGAACATTTATTTATCTTGCGGCGGCGGACTTGATTCCCGAAACTCACAAAGCTTCCAACAAGAGAGCCGGAATGTGTTTACTTGCCGGAGTCGTTATTGTCGCATTTCTTGGTCACCTTGTTCATCATTAATTATATTGTGCAAAAAGAAAAACAATATTCTCGTTTGCAAAACAGCTCGGTTTTATTGTTTTCGTAAACACGCACAACGGCTGTCGGGAATCTGTAGTATAAAATATCGAAATTACTGATTTCTAATTGCTAGTTGCCTTTCTGCCTTTGCCGTTGTCCGTCATTGCGTGCCGACGATGTTTTTAATTGTCGTCCATTGTCGTTGCCGTTTATTGTATATGATACGTTGCCTTTTTCTCTGTCATTCAGCACTTAATGCAGAATACATTTTAAATAAAAATCCTCTTATAAAAATAAACCGAGCCGGGATAAACTCCTGCTCGTTTTTTTGTTTTAATTTTATAAATTTTTAGTTTTTAATTATTTACTTTTCAGTTCCAAATTTTTTATTTTTTCTTTTAAATAATCAATTTCTGTCTCAAATCTTTTCATTTTTTCTTTTATTAACTCAATATCTCTTACATCGGCAAAACTATTGTTGTCGGCTGATATTTTTGTTTCTTCGACGGAAAATATATCCATTATTTCAGCTTCAGATTTCTTAAAAACTTTTGCCATTTTTATAATGCTGTCCAAAGACGGCTTCTTATCATTTTTAAACCATAAAGAAACAGATGTATCCGAAATACCAAGCTTTTGAGCAATTATTCTTTGAGCACCTTTTATTTTCCCGTTATTTATATCTTGTAAAAATTTTATTCTTTTTTTATCCATAATAAAAACTCCTTGACAAAATCTTTTTTATTGTTTATAATTTAATCAATAAAAGTAAATTTACTTTAAATACTTAAAGATATTTTTTTATTTATAGTAAAACAAAAGGACGGCAACGGAAATACCGTTGAATGCTCACCATAGCAAGAGATCCTTTTTTAAACTGCCGTCATTTGCGGTGGCGGCAGCTGTTTAAATAAATTAACTTGATTACCTAAACATATATTATAAATAAAAAATAAAGTTTTTACAATAAAAAAGTATAAAATATAATTTAAGGGGGATGTTATGAAAAAGGGTTTTACATTAGTGGAGTTGGTAATTACAATTGCGATTGTAATCATTCTTTCGGTAATTTCAGTACCTATTTATCAAGGATATACATACAAAGCTAAAATGGCTGAAGGTTATGCACTGATGGGGGCATATCTTTCTGCTCAAAAAAATTATTATTCCGAGTATGGATATTTTCATAATCATAAACTTTGCGGCGATGATAATCGTTGGTCAAATTATGATCCCTGTTTAGGTATAGATGCACGTGGAAACAAATATTTTACTTATTTTAATATTGGTATCTCAAATGGTAATGAAGCCGGTTATATTAAGTATTTGTTTGATACAGAATTTTGTAAACCGTCAGAGCTTATTACACCAGGCAAAGAAGTTTTAGAAATTATTTATGACATAACGAGTGGCGCTACAGTTTTTGAAGGACCAAAACATTAATAGCGAATAATTTAAATACTGATAATGGTGCGTAACAACGCTCCAACATATCAGGCAGGGGTAAAACATAGCATTACTCCTGCATTTCATTTGTCTTTCGTCTGTCATTGCCAGACTGCTTTAGCAGTCGTGGCAATCCGGCGTCTTTGCTGTTTCTCTATCATTCTGCCTGAGAGGCAA
>CAJOJJ010000008.1 GCA_905234925.1 uncultured Endomicrobiia bacterium | reverse complement strand
TTTACTTCGTAAAAATTTTGAGTTTTTCATAGCATTTCTCCTTTTGTTATTTTTAGCTGATAAGTTGAGAACGAAAAACTTTGTTTTTCTTAGCTGATAAGCTGATAAGTTTTCGGTATTTATTTTTAACAGAAAATTTTGCAAAACAAAATTTTACCTTAAACTTCTCAGCTTTTCAGCTCCTCAGCTTCTCAGCTGTCTTTATTTCTTTGGTTTTCACGAAAGGAGAGATTTTTGCAAGAACAAAATAAAAGCGACTGTGTTGGTAGTTGGAACCTGACCATCACAGCCGCTTTCTTTCGCACACAGAGGTGCGAAAGCAAAAACCATAAAAATAAATCAACATAGCTTCTGATTTATTCTTACAATATTTAAAAACGACTGTTTTTGGAGTTCCAACTAATTTTGTTCTTACAAAACCAGTGTCCTTTCGGACATCCAAAAACATTCAATATTTAATTTTTATATGAAATGCCGACTTTTTTTAGCCGAGCAAATTTAATAAAACTTATTCCTGCCTCAATATTATAATACAAAACAAATTTAAAATCAACGAATTTTTCCTCCAGATTTCTTATCTTTCGTTTTTGTTTTTTATACCCATAATTGCAGATACTGACTTGCGGGGGACCATTTGATAAGATGAAGAAAGGATTACGCCTGTTTTTTCGGCACCGAGCCAATGCAAAAACGCAGGTTGGTTTTGTAATCCCCAGTCGCCGTAACCCGGAGAAAAACGAAAAGTTGTTTCTCCGTATTTTTGTTTAACGTCGCTGCAGATACTTTCTACCAACTGTTCCACCGCAACAGAACCTATGGAATCAAGAATAAATGCCTGCAAAATATCTTTTTTTTCAATTAAATCGGAAATTTTGGTATCTATCGGCAGACCGACTGTTGCAATAAGCCCGCACACGCTGCCGCAGTTTTCAAGAAGTTTGAAAATGTCTTTACTGAGTATTGCAAAATCGTCAAAATATATAACATCTCCGACGATATTTTTCTTTGCGAAAGACACTGCATATTTCGGCTGCAGGATTTTCTCTGCGAGAGAAATATTTTCCAAAATAAGACTTTTCATTTTATCGTCGATTTTGGTTAAATGTTTATTGGCTCCCATTCGGACCAACACATCATCATAATTAATTTTCATAATCTTTCCGAAATTATAAATTAAAATTAAATAATGCTTTACATTATTTAATTTTTGTACGATCTCGTCACAATAAAAGTTTTTCTGCCTTTTTTTATTTCTGCCGTTATTTTTTCCGTACAAATAATATTTTTAAAAGAGTTTACATATTTTATATTAAATGTATGAGTTCCTTCCGGAAGATAAATTCTTGCCATATTTATGGTTTCGGGAAAAGTTCTCCAAGAACGCTTGTCTGCTTTCTCAAGCACGGAGTTTGCCACATTTAAAGTCATCTGTGTCAAAGCGCTTAACCATCCGCCGTTGTTTTTGTCCTCACGCTGACGAACCTGATCTGCAACAACTTTTGCAAGAACATATCTTCCTACAGCCCTTGCAATAGTTTTGGAATATATTGCCAAATTTTCTCTCTGTAAAGCACTAATCATAAGCGTTCCCATATCGGCAGCCGCAAAACCTGCATATTCTTTACCTAAAGAATTTTTTGTTTTTTCATCTGTTTCTTCAACTATAAAATTCGATATTTTGTTGCCGTATCTTTCATATTTCGGGAATGCTATTTTTATATAATCGCCCGAAAAACCTGCAGCTACGGCGGAACGAACTTTGCTGACGTCGTCCTGCTCTTTGGAATTTATACTTTCCGCATTAAAATAAATCCACGCTTTTGAAAATGCCAGCTCTATAATGCTGTCCACTTTCTTCGGCGATAAACCGTTATAATTTATTATAATCAGTTCGCCGCAGTTTTTATCCGGAGCCGGTCTGTTATCAAACAGGGAAGAATATTTGTCCTTTAAGTTGTAAGCTTCCGGAAAACCGAAATAATCATATAAATCGTACAGACTGTAAATTAAATCTTTCGGAGCCGTGAGGTTGTAGCCGATATTTTTATTTTCCTTTTTCTTGTCGACATCGGAATCGAAATTTTGCACATACAAACTCGTATCATAGTTTTTTAAAGCGGACTTGTATGCAATTAAAGCATCATTATAATAGCCGGCATTTTCGTAGATAATTCCCATAAAATATTTTATAAAAGGATCATCGTTATAAAAAGCTTTACCGAAACTGTCGGCATTTATTTTTCTAAACAAATTATCGGACTGTCTTGCTTCGACTACGGCTTCGTTATTCTGACCCTGTAAAACGTAGTTTAAAGCACAGATAACATTTACGTAAGATATTTCGTAAGGATGACCGTAATATGGAATGACATTATCGTTGGCAAATAAGGAAAATGCTCCCGCAGAAATACTTTTTGTGTAATTTTTGTCGTATATTTTTTTTGCCTGTTCAAAAGTTTTGTTGCTTTCCTCGTAATTGCCTGCCAAATGTTGAATAAAACCTAAGTCAAGATAGTACAAAAATTCATTTTTATTGCCGTATGTGCTTTTAGAATCAATAATCAGCTGCTGTGTTTTGGTATAATCGTTTTTAATTACCGATTCTTCAAGCTTATAAAAATAGCTGTTCAATCCGCCGCAGGAAACGATAAACAAAGCAATAAACAAAATGATAAAATATTTTATTTTTCTCATTTTAAACTTCTCAACTCCTCAACCTCTCAGCTTATCAGCTTATTGTTACTATAAAGCGGTTTCTTCCTCTGCGTATTTTAAATTTAAATTCTTCCTTTGAAACAACATTTCCGTAAGAATCAAAATATCTTATAAGTCCCGTGTATTTTCCGTATTTCAAATTTAAGTTTATCATATTTATCGTATCAGGCAGGCTTCTCCAAGATTTCAAATCGACGGAATTTAAATTTTCCAAACTTGTTTTAATATCGCTTATTCTTGTTAAAGTTTCTTTACGTAAATCGTCAAGAAGTTTCCTTTTTGTTTCTCTCAACATCTTTTGATTATAAATATCTTGTTTTTTTTGTTCGTAAGAACGGCGTATTTCCTCTATTTCTTTCATACCCAGAACATAACTGTTTATTCTGGAATAGAAAGTCAGCCTGTAATTCATCTCGAGAGTTTTCTCCATTATCGTGCCGATGTTTGCAGCCAAATAACTTTGAGAATAATATTTTTCGCCTACCTTTTCCGTGTTTGTAATTTCTACGGTAAAATATTTTATTTTGTTATCGTACTTTTCATATTTGGGAAATGCTGCCGAAATATAGCTGAGATTGAATTCTCCGGCAACTTTATTTCTATAATCGTTATTGGTATTATAGTACTTTTTCCATGCGTTATCAAAAGGGAGTTTTATAATTTGTTCCGTTTTTTTAGGGGCAATACCGTTATAGTTTACAATCAGCAGTGTTCCGCCGTCACTGAAATTTATTTTCTCCGTTTTAGGATATTTTATTTTTAGTTCTTCCGCTTCTTCGTTTAAAGAGTAAAATTTGTAAAGAGTATAGAGCCTGTTTAATAAATCCTGAGGAACGGAAATATTTTCGATATTATAATCGTTATAAGCTCTTAATGCTATCTTGTAGGAAACCATTGCATCGTTCAAATAGCCGGCATTTTCGTAGATAATTCCCATAAAATATCTGACGAAAGGATCATCTTTATACACGGCATTCTCGTCGGTTAATTTAATTTTATTGAAAAGATTGTTTACCTGTCTTGCCTCGACGGCGGATTCGTTTTTCTTTCTAAGCTTGATATAATTTAATGCACAAAAAACATTTGTGTATGCTATTTCAAAATCTTCGCCGTAATAATATTTCGGCAGAAGACTTCCGTTGTTGAAAACTTTAGACGTGTAATCTTTTAAAGAGTATAACATTTTGGCATTTTCAAAAACGGTATTGGAATCTTTATAATTTTTATTGATGTGGTAAAGGTATCCCAGTTCCAAAGAATATAAAAGTTTGTTGTATTTGTCGGCACTGTTATAAAATTCGCTTACATAACTGACGGCACCGCTTATATCTCTTTCCTCTATAAGCGGTGCCAAATGACTGTAAAACTCTTCTACTTTAGTAGTTGCACATGAAGTCAAACTTACAAAAACTAAAAATGATAAGAAATGTTTAATTCTGTTTAATGCCATTATATATTATGCTTTATATTTGCTTTTTCCGACGACTTTTTTTATTTTCTTCTGCCCTATCCAAACTTTTTCGCCCGTTTCTATATCAATAAGTTCAAGCTCTACCTGATAATATTTCAGTGTGGTATTCTTTACGGCATCGGTAATAGTGTTAATCTGTCCTTTCAACATAAAGTCCGCACCGATTTCTTTACCCATTTTTTTTACGGTTGCGGGGTCTGCAAAATCTGCCTGATCGAGCTTTTCTTTTCTTATTTCGTCTTTTTGGTCTTTTGATGCTACAAATGTTGCTTTGCCCGTATTAAGAAGAGCTATTTCCAAATCTTTTGTAAAAGTTTCCGTGCTTATATGTTCATCGCTTTTGTTCAAAATAGTGCCTACAACTATTCTCGGCTTGTTTTGTTTTTCTCTGATAAAGTTGTCAAGCCACGGTCTCTTAACGGAATCTTTTACCATTTCATCTGCTACAAGATTGGAATCCGTATCATTCCAGTTTCCGCTTAAATCAATCACTTCGTCTTCTGCCACTCTTGTAACTTTCGGCGTGGAAGAACAAGCAGCAAGAGATAATGATAAACATAATGCACAAAATAACAACAAATACTTTTTCATCTTTTTTATACCCCTTATTTGACTGAATTATAAATTATCTTTTTATTATACTATTTTTTATTAAAATAGGAAAGAGAAAAATTGCCGAACAGCTTTTTCTTGTTTGCAAATTTTCATAAATATGGTAAAATATTAACAAATCGCTTATAAGAGGTTAAAAATGGAAAAGTTTAAATGCACAGTCTGCGGCTACGAGTATGACCCTGCAAAGGGCGATCCCGATAACGGGATTGCACCGGGAACACCTTTCGAGAAGCTTCCCGAAGATTGGGTATGCCCCGTATGCAGTGTAGGCAAAGATGTTTTCGAAAAAATGTAAACAAAAAAACACGCTGAAAAATAAACAGCGTGTTTTTTTTGCCGGCACGGTGTTATTTTTTCTTCTTTTTCTTCTTCTTTGAAGTTGTTTCTTCTTCCTCTATGTCGTTGCCGTTTTCGTCATATTTTTTTAATCCGAGAAGTTTTGTAAATCCTGATTTTAAACTTCCGGAAACGATGTTTTTGGTTAAGGTATCTTTAACCAAAGAGCTTATGCTTCCCAACACGCTTAAAGAACCGCTCGGGTTGTCGGTAGTCCCGGTAATTTTCATTTTTAAAGGCATAATGCCTTCATCTTCTTCATGTCTTCCCGGGGCTGCATTTACTGCCATATCTACAAGATCTTCTTTAAAATCTATATTCCCCGCAACTTTAAACGACATCAAGTTCGACACGAAAGAACAATTCTTAAAAACTCCTTTTCCCTCTTTAAAATTAATTGCCGTAATGAAAGAGAGAAAATCTATTTGTCCGTCAAGCTTTTCTTTTCTGTTTTCGGAATCTTCTTCGGTCATTTCCGATACCTGCTTTTTATCGTTGCTGCCTACGACGGCACTTCCTATAGAATTTAAAATATCCAAAACATTCAGAGCGTTTATAACGTTGCTCGCAATTTTTAAAGATAAAAACAAACCTTTCATCAATGCATTGGACTCGGTTAATTTATAAATATCTTTTATCGTTCCGTCTGCCGTAGTCAGGCTCAATGTTCCTTCAAGTCTGTCAAGATCGGGCGTTACATTAAGCATATTCATTTTAAATTTAACATCTTTCCCGAGAAAGTAGGGAACATTTATGTGATTAACTTTGAAATATACTTCAATATCCGTCGGTTTTGCTGAAGATTTGTTTTTCGTTTTTATTTCCGTTTTCTGAGGGACATTTTCGGACTTACCCAATTCCTGTTCGATTTTTTGTTCATTGGCATCTTTTAAATCTTTTTCTTCCTTTTTATTCATCTGTTCTTCGTACTCTTTGCTCATTTTTCCGTAAATTCTGTCTGCAAAGAAATTGGCTTTCAGTTTGCCTTTTTTATCGTCGGCAAGGTACGATGCGGAACTTACAAAAGGATAAGAATTCATTTTCCCGGTAAGGCTCGGCATGGAAATACTGTCGATGCTGTTTATTTTTATATCGGAATTTACATCATTAACTTTACCTAATTGAGGTAAAAATGCCGCAACATCCTTAACGGAAATATCTCCGGAAATTACCGAAGAACCGCTTGTTATATTTAAATTTGTTTTAATTTCTCCCGTTATCTTGTAAGGTTCAATCATCTCAACGGTTTGTGTGATTTTATCCAAAATAAACGTTATAGCTGCATTTATGTTGTAGTTAAGTTCGTCGGAATAATCTATTTTTCCGACGGCATTTATACTGCAGTCAAGCACGTTTACATAAAACCTTTCAATATTCAATATGCTTTTTTCAAGCTCAATATTTAACAGTGTTTTTATATTTATCTTGGGTATTAAAAATTTTGGAAGTTCGGATATTCCCTCAAAAGTTTCCGAAGATAATTTTAAAATTGCAGTGTTTAATTTTATTTTCGGATTTTCAAAATTTGATATGTTCCCGTCTGTTTTTATAATGGTATCTTTCAGCCTTATAACAAAACTTTTTATTATAACTTCGGCTTCCCGCAAATTCAAAAAATTAAGATTTACCGATGAAGACAGCGAAATTTGCAGGTCTTTTATGTCCATATCTTTATTCTTAAAAAAAACATTAAAATAAGTATATACGTCAAAAGGTTTTTCCAAATTCAAATCTTTTACGACAAAACATACTTTGTCCAAAATTAATGACATTTGTTCCGCCTCATCAATATAAACAATGCGGAAACCGTTAAGATTTATTTTATTTATCAGTATGCCAAAAACATCTTCATCCTCATCTTCGTCTTTCTTTTTTTTCTTCTTCTTTTTCTTTTCGTCGCTTTCAAATGCCGGCGAATTTAATAATGAGTCAAAATTAAATTTACCGTTTTTATCTCTTATTACTGTCAAATTGAATCCGTTTATGATGATATTATTTACTCTTAGCTTTCCTTTAATCAAATGTATCAAAGCAAAGCGTGCATATATCAAATCCACATCGGCAATATTTTTGCCCTCAATGCTTATACTTACGTCTTTTAACCTTAAATCAAAAATGCCTGCCGATATTGAACCTATACTTATATCCGCAGAAAGCTGTTCCTTTACGGTCGACACGATTTTATCTTTTGTGCTTGGCAGCGATGCAATATAGCTTAGCGTGAAATGTGCCGCAAGCACGAAAGCCCAAAAACAAATTATGAACACCGTCATTACTTTTATAAGTAAAATCAACACTTGCCTTTCTTTCATTTCTTACCGTCCTTAAGTATATTAACGTTTTTAATTATACTTAATATAATATTTTTCGTAAAGAAATTTTTATGTATAAAAAACACTCCGTTCAGTTTTGAACGGAGTGTTTTTTTGCTAGCTATAACTATAAAAAATTATATTTTCTTTATATTAGCTGCTTTAGGTCCTTTTTCGGATTCAACAACGTCGAATTCTACATTGTCGCCTTCAGAAAGAGATTTAAAACCTTCTGACTGAACTGCAGAATAATGCGCGAAAACATCGCCTGATCCGTCATTGTTGGAAATGAATCCGTAACCTTTCTGGTCATTGAACCATTTTACTTTACCTTGTGCCATTTACTTCTACTCCTTTACTGTTTATAGTCCAGTGAGGACTTTTTTAAAAGTGAACTTTTCGGTTCACCCATATATTTAAGTATATATTAATCGATTTGTCAATATTTTCAAACCTTATTTTCGGGAAAGTGCGTCATATAGGAATCGAACCTATAACCTAACGGTTAAGAGCCGTTTGCTCTACCAATTGAGCTAATGACGCATTTCTGCAACGGATATATTTATACAAATTATTTAGCTCTTTTTCAAGTTTTTTTTAACTCCCTATCGGGAAAAATACTCCAAAGCTAAAATATATCCTTGCACTCCAAGCCCTGCAATTTGTCCCGTACATACAGGGGCAATCAACGAATTATGACGAAACTCTTCTCTGGAATAAACATTTGAAATATGTACTTCTATCGTCGGTATTTCAACTGCGGCAATAGCATCTCTTATAGCAACCGATGTATGCGTATATGCGGCGGGGTTTATAATTATTGCGTTGAAATTATTTTTCGCGGCACATATTTTATCAACTATATCACCCTCATGGTTCGACTGAAAAAACTCAACTTCAACTTTGTTTTTTTCTGCAGAGGTTTTAATTTCGTTCTCAATATCTTTTAATGTTGTTTTGCCGTATACTTCCGGTTCTCTCGTTCCGAGCATATTTAAATTGGGACCGTTAATAATCAATATTTTTTTCATTTTAAAAAATCCTCTATTGTTTTTAAAATTACGGCGTCTTTTATTTCTACGCCGAAAACGGCTTTACCCGTCTGTTTTGCCAGCACAAATCTTACCGTTTTTGATATCGATTTTTTATCTTTTTTCATCAATTCCAGTATTTTCCTTGCATTATTTGCTTTTAATCCGGTATTATTTTTGAAACCTGCATTTGTAACTATTTGATATATCTCATCTTTTGTTTTTTGCGTGCATAAATTTATTTTTTCGGCTAAGTTTGCCGCAAACAGTATTCCTATTGCCACAGCCTCACCGTGAAAAAATTTCTTATATTTTGTAATCGTTTCCAGTGCGTGGGCAAACGTATGTCCGAAATTTAACAGTTCTCTTACGCCCGAGACTTCTTTTTCATCTTTCTCAACGATATTTGCCTTAAACTTACAGCATTCATATATTATGTCATCAAAATCTTTCTGTTTAATAATGGAGTTTTCAAATATTTTGTTTAATTTTTTGAAAAAATCATAACTGAAAGTAACGGCATATTTTACAACTTCTCCCATGCCGTTTTTTATGTTTTGACAATCGAGAGTTTTCAGAAAATCGGAGTTTATATAAACGAATTTCGGCTGATAAAATGCTCCTGCGATATTTTTACCGCCTTCAATGTTTACACCTGTTTTACCGCCTATGGAAGAATCTACCATTGCAAGAAGCGATGTAGGTATTTGCACCAGTTTTATTCCTCTCATATAAGTAGCCGCAAAAAAACCCGCCGTGTCGCCGACAACTCCTCCACCGAGCGCCGCAACGGTAAATTTTCTGTCAATGCCTGCATTCAATGCGTAATTATAAATATCGGATAAAGTTTTTAAATTTTTAGATTGTTCTCCGGCTTTAAATACATAAGAACGCACTTCGAACTTTTCTCTTTTTAAAGCATCAGAAAGTCTTTTTAAGTACAACGGAGCAACGTTGCTGTCGGAAATAAAAAATATTTTATTTCCCGGCACGAAAGATTTAAATGCTTTTATCAAATCTTTATCGTTGTTTGAAAAAATTATCGGATAAGGATTATTCTTTAAATTTACTTTTACCGATTTCATATATTTATTTCTTTATTTCTTTTTTTACGTTCTCGGTTTTATTTTCAATAACATAATAGAAATTTTGATTTTTCATACTTGTATTCAAATCTTTATAAATTCTGGATTTAGGCGATAAATTTGCCGTTTTGGTATCTGCAAGTACGGTTATAACATAATTTTTATTTTTTACCAATCCTGATATTTTATAAAAACCGTTAATATCGGTTGAATATTTTTTTGTCTCGGGCGGCATAATAAGCATTATTTGTACGTCGGCTACACCGTTTTTATTTTCCATCACTCTTCCCTGTATCGTCAACAGTTCTTCTTGGGCAGGCTGTGTAGGTTCGGCTGCTGCGGAATCTTCAACCGACTGTTCTTTTTTTGCTTCTTCTGCCGGCTGAGCAGGTTGTGCGGATTGTGCAGGCTGAACCTGAGCCTGAATTTGAGCCTGAGCATCCTGTTCCATATTGTTTTTCTTAATTTTTGCGGTTATTCTGTCTTCTGCCGCAGTTTTTCCTCTTTCTGCTTCCGCTTCAAGAGCTGCCTTATATTCGGCGATTTCTTTTTCTTCTTTCAATTTTTTTTCTTTTATTCTTTCTTTTTCCTGCAAAGATTCTTCCTTAACTTTTAAATCTTCTTCCGCTATAATTTTCTTTGTTTTGGCATCAACGGCTTTCTGTTTTGCTTTTTCTTCTTTTTCTATTCTTGCCGCTTCTTCTTTCTGAGCATTAAGCTTTATCTTTTTTTCCTGCTGCAGCATTTTTATTTTTTCGGAAGATTCATCTTTTGTGCTTTGAGTATTAGAAACTGTCTTGAAATTGTTTTCGGTTATTGAATTTTTCAAACTCTTTATGGAAATTTGTTTCGGTTCAAAATCAAATATGCTGCTGACGGCTTTTATTTCATAAGCTTTATTCGGCTCTACATTTATAAACGAGTAATTTCCGTTCTTGTCCGTTTTCACTTTTCTGTCGCCGCATTCAATGATTACATTTGCAAAAGGTTCGTTATCAATACTGACATTTCCGGAAACATCCAGGAAAGCGTCAAAATTAATTTTTTCGTCCCGAGTAAGGCTGTTGATTGTTTGTATTCTTTTGGTAAAAACAGCACCTTTCTTTTCCGCTTTAAATATATATTTCCCGTCATAAACCAAATTTTCTATTTTGCAAATGCCGTTATCATCGGTTTTATATTTGTTTCTTTTATCGTTATTAATCGTAATTTCCGTATTTCCCAAAGGCATCAATCCTTTCATTACCGTAATTGTAACTGAATATTTTGAAACTTCCGCTTCGAAATTTAAAACATTGTCTTCCTGCTCTTCAAATATGCTGCTTTCCATGGTAACATCTTTTTTATTCTTGGAAGTTTTTGTAATTTCAACCGTTTCCGAACTTACTTCGGTTTCGGATTTTTCGGAATTTAAAATTATTTTCTTCGGTTCAATCGTATAACCTTTGCTTGATACGGAAACAGTATATTCTTTATTTAATCCTACGTTGGAAATTTTATAATTACCGTCGCTGTCCGTAATATATTCCTGCTGTCTGTCGTTTATTTTTACAACGGCGTTGCTCATGGGAATACCGTTATACGTTACTTGTCCTTTTATTTCTCCGTAAACGATAAAATTCATATGTTCCATATTCCCGTAGATTTTTTCCGGTTTTATGATTTCCGGCGAAGAATAAAATTTTTTTGATTCTATCTTTATTTCCGGTAATGTATCGGTCTGTATGTGTTCCGCTTTGTAATAACCGTTGGCATCTGTTTCGTAAATTTGGTTATTGATGTTTACTTCAATACCTTTAACACCTTTGCCGAGAGATATCACCTTACCTTTGATAGAAATCTCTTCCGAGTAAGAAACTGCAGTAAATCCGCAACAAACGCAAGCTAAAAAAACTGTAATTAAAAATTTTTTCATAGTCCATCCCTGTTTATTATTAATGTGTGTTTTTCCAATATTCTAACTTTTTTTACACTATTTTTCAATAAGAAAATATGTTTCACAAATTTTTTACATTTAAAAAATCGGTTTTTTTGCCTGCAGTTTTTTAGTTAGGCGGATAAAACTTTGTTATATAAGAATAAAACTGCAATAAACTCTTTGACATCAAACTTTTAAATAGATAAAATTTTATCCATAATATTTTTTTATTTCGGGAGGGAGTATGCAGAAGGCTTTAGTTTGTTCGGTATGCGGTTATGTACATTTGAAAGAGAATGCACCTGAAAAATGTCCTGTTTGCGGCGCATCTTCGGAAGCATTCGGTTTGAAAGACGACGCATTGAAAACAAAGGACGATATTGTTACCGTCGGCGAAAGCCACAAAAAACATCTTCCTCTGGTTGTTAAAAATGTAATGAAATGCTGTAACGATGCTGCCGGCGAATGTCAGCAGATTATGGTTAAAGTGGGGGAATTGGTTCATCCCATGACTCCGGAACATTATATAACAAATATAATGTTTTATGCCGATAAAGAATATGTGGGCGGCATAGCTTTAACACCGGAACTTAAACCGGCGGGAGCGATTTTTTTGGATGTAAAAAACAGAAAAATTTCCGTAATTGCTCAGTGCAATATACACGGAAACTGGTTGACGGAACTTGAATAATAAAAATATACATCAGGAGGACAGATGAAAAGTTTAAAAGGAACAAAAACAGAAAAGAATTTACTTCAGTCTTTTGCAGGGGAAAGCCAGGCAAGGACGAGATATACCTTTTTTGCTTCCGTTGCCAAAAAAGAAGGGTATGAACAGATATCTGCAATTTTTACGGAAACGGCAGATAACGAAAAGGAACACGCTAAGAGATTTTTTAAATTCTTGGAAGGCGGAACTGCGGAAATAACGGCATCTTTTCCGGCAGGAATAATAGGTACTACAGTTCAAAATTTGGAAGCTGCAGCCGACGGCGAAAATGAAGAATGGACTAAAGCTTATCCGGAATTTGCAAGAATTGCCGAGGAAGAGGGTTTTCCTGAGATTGCGGAAGCATTTAAATATATTGCCAAAGTTGAAGCTGCACACGAGCAGAGATACAGAAAACTCTTGGAAAACTTAAAATATGAAAAAGTATTCTGCAAAGACGGTGTAGTTCGTTGGAAATGCAGAAACTGCGGATATGTTTATGAATCGAAAGAAGCTTTGGAAAAATGTCCTGCCTGCAATCATCCGAGAGCATATCAGGAAGTATTTGTAGAAAATTATTAAAAATTTGCTAAGCAAATTTTTAAATGTATAATGCTGTGGCACAAAATTTATAGTCGCTATAAATATTCGGAGGTTTACAATGAAGTATGTTTGCGCAGTCTGCGGCTGGGTATCCGAAGACGGAACAAAGCCGGCAAAATGTCCTATATGCGGAGCAACGGAATTTAATGAAGTTAACGAGGGCGAAAAAGTTTACGCTACGGAACATCATGTAGGTGACGGTAAAGTAGAAGATAAAGAAATTATGGAAGGATTAAGATCAAATTTTTCTGCGGAATGCTGCGAAGTCGGTATGTATCTTGCAATGTCGAGAGTTGCCGAAAGAGAGGGCTATCCGGAAATTGCCGAAGCATACAAAAGATATGCTTATGAAGAAGCTGAACATGCTGCCAAATTTGCAGAACTTTTAGGCGAAGTTGTTACCGATTCTACAAAGAAAAACTTAGAAGTTAGAGCAGGTGCGGAACACGGTGCTTGCGAGGGAAAAATGGCACTTGCAAGAAGAGCAAAAGAACTGGGCTATGATGCAATTCATGACCCTGTTCACGAAATGGCAAAGGATGAAGCTCGTCACGGTAAAGGATTTGACGGGTTGTTAAAAAGATATTTTTCCAAATAATCTAAATAGTAAATTTTGAACTAAAAAATTGAAGATTGGAAGATTAGAGGATTTTAAAATTAGATATGCTTTATAAAAACTCCTCTTTTCTTCCAATCTTTTATTATTCTATTCTTTTTTATCTTCAAAATCAGTATAGTGTATTTGCAAATTTTTTTACTTCTTTAATTATGTTTATAATACGTTCCTTTTGTTTATCATTTAAATCTGAAACCAAATGTTGAATTTGATTATTTAAATTTTCTTTTTTGTTTTTAATTTTAGTATTCTTATCGACTTTTTCGCTGATTAGCTCATCTAAAGAAATGTTTAAAGTTTTTGATAACTTAACAAGGGTCTCGAAACTCGGCACGCCTATGCCTCGCTCGATGCGGCTCATAAATTCAGTCCCGATATCGACTTTTTCGGAAAACTCTTCCTGAGTATATCCTAATTTTTGCCTTTTTTCTTTAACTTTTTTTCCGAAAACAATAAGAATATCATTTTTCTTTTTCATAAAAATCTCCTAAATGTGATTATTAAATTTTCTCATTTTTTGAGAAAAACTATAACACCTTAAAAATACGATTGTAAATTCGTATTTTTAGGTTGACAAAATAATTTTTTTCAGCTATAATTATATTAATGAAAAGATAAAAAGGGCAATTTATAATTGTCAGCAATAAAAATATTATAAAAGGAGAAAAAATTATGAAAAAAGGTTTTACCTTAGTAGAGTTGGTAATAACGATTGCTATCGTTATCATTTTGTCGGTAGTATCAATACCTATTTATAGAGGATATGTTAATAAAGCAATGATGGCTGAGGGATATGCCTTGTTGGGAACACTATTTTCTGCACAAAAGGCATACTATAGTGAATACGGAAATTTTTTTATGGGAGTAACAGGAGGATTTACTGTGTATGATCCTGTTTTAGGTGTTGATGCAAGGGGCAATAAATATTTTTCTGAATTTGATGATAATGCTTGGGGAGATGTAGCGAAGATATATACCCATGTATTTGCAAAAGCTCCTGAGGGATTACTTCCAAGCGGAGATACTATTTTGATTTTAGAGTATAATGTAACCCGTGGTACTACTATACATGAATATCCATCTATTGATTGGCATCGCTCCGGTAGTTGGTAAAATTTTATTAACTTTTTCATCAGGCTAAAACATAGCATTAGCTTGAAAAGAGACAAGCTTAATTATGAGCTTGTCTCTTTGTATTTTTGTTTATATTCTAAAATATTTTCATTTCCGTCAATAAATTTTTTATTTCCTGCCAATCATTGACTTTTTTGTCTATAAAGAGGCGGAGTTTTGCAAGGATAGTTGGTAACTTATCTCGGTAAACTCCAACGAATTTAGAGGCAAAATATATCTCAATGTTTCCGTTCAGAATTAATCAGCGTTTCCTAAAATATTGTTTTTTTGTTTTATACAAAGTATAATATAGAAATATGAAAAACAAAATTGTTTTAATCAGTGATTTTGACGGTACTATATCGAAAAAAGATTTTTTTCATATGGTTATTGGCGAGCTTCTTAAGGATAAACAAAATATGTTAAAACCTTGGGAAGATTACCTTGCCGGAAAAATAAAGCATATTGATGCTTTAAGCGGAATATTTTCACAGATACATTTATCACAGGAAGAACTTGATAAATTTATTTCGACGATAGAAATTGATAAATATTTTTACGATACGGCACAATTTTGTTTCGACAACAAAATTCCTTTTTATATTTGCAGTGCAGGAACAAATTATTATATTAAAAAGAGAATTCCGGTCGAACTGAAAAAGTATAACATTGTTTTAATTTCCAATGATGCCGAATATTCTCCGGAAACAGGAATGAAGCTTATTGCTCCGTCGGAAGATTCCTATTACTATAATGAAAATACCGGAGTTTCAAAGCAGGCTATCGTGAAAAAATTTAAAGATGACGGTTTTGTTACCGTATATGCCGGCGACGGTAAACCGGACTTAAAATCGGCAAGGATTGCAGATGTTGTTTTCGCAAAAGACCTGTTATTAGATTTATGCAAAAAAGAAAATATTAAAACCGAAAAATTTGATACTTTTAACGATATTTTAAGTTTTTTGAAAGGAAAAAAATATGAGTAAAGCAATAAATATTCCGTCTTTATTAAAAATAGGAAGCGGGAAAATAGCCAAAATCGGTAAATATCTTTCCGACAGAAATTTTGTTAAAGCTGCAATATTTTTCAGTGACGGAATAGAAAATATTGTCGCCGATAAACTTTATCCAAGCCTTGAAAAATTCTCAATAGAAATTGTCCACAAAGATATTATTTCCGACATAAATATTGAAAATGCTATCCATACTGCCTTCAAAATTCCGTCGGGAACAAATGTTTTGTTAGGTATCGGCGGAGGAAAGGCTCTTGATTACAGCAAATACTGTGCGCATATTTTAAAACTTCCTTTTATCAGTGTTCCTACTTCCGTTTCCAACGACGGGTTCTGCAGTCCTAACGCATCGCTTCTTGTTGCAGGAAAAAGAAAAAGTGTTAAATCTGCTATTCCTTACGGTGTCGTCGCCGATATAGATGTAATATCAAACGCACCCTTAATTTCTCTGTGTTCCGGTATAGGCGACACTATTTCCAAAATAACGGCATTGTGGGACTGGAAGCAGGCTTTTATAAAAGGTTTTGAAGATTTTAATGATTTTGCCGGGCTTATGTCGCACAATTCGTTAGACATAATTTATGAAAGTAAAAATTTGGATATTAACGATAAAGAATTTAAGTATAAAATGGTAAATTCTCTTGTACTCAGCGGTATAGCTATGGAAATTGCCGGCTCTTCTCGTCCTGCAAGCGGCAGCGAACATCTTATTTCTCACGCACTTGATGCCGTAACTAAAAATCCGAAGATGCACGGCCTACAGGTGGGAGTTGCGACATATTTATGTTCTTTATTGCAGAATAATAACTCGGAAGATGTAAAAAATTTTTTATTGAAAACAGGTTTCTTTGACTTTATAAAAACTTCACTCATAAATAAAAATGATTTTATTGAAGCCTTAAAAGTCGCTCCTTCAATAAAGCAAAACTATTATACTGTTTTATCCGAAAAAGATTCTTTTGAAAAAGCTCTTCATTTCATTAATACAGATGAAATTCTTTCTACATACTGCTTATCATACTAATAATGAAACAGTATTGGGAGTTGATGCAAGAGGTAATAAATATTTTACTTGGTTTTTTGTTGGTAGCGAACATACTGGAAAAGAAAAATATTATTTTAATTGCGGCGCATATGGTCCTGAAGATTTATGGAAAGACGGAACAACAAGATTATGTTTACAATATAATCTTACTAAAGGCTCAAAAATTGTCAAACTTCCTCAAGAATGGGATTCGACTTGGTTAGAATAATATAACACAAAAATAACCGCATAAGTGGGTTAATAAACAAATGGAACACTATATAGCGGTGTTTATTAAAACTTAAGCGGGGAAATCTCCCTGCTTAAATTTATAAAAAATATATCGCTTTTTTAATGAAAATATGCTTTAATTTCATCATGAAAGCGGAAACGTAAATAGTATAGATATATAATATTTTTGTGTGCAAAAACAAGAGTTATGGGGGTATTTTTTGATAAAATTGCAAAAAATACCCCCATAACTTGCATTTTTTCTAAAAAAAATGTAATATATAAATATGTTAAAACTTTTTAAAAGAGAATTCTATCTAAAAAAAATAAGAGGTTTTTACAGCGATACCGGAATGATAAAAGTTATTTCCGGAGTAAGGCGTTGCGGAAAATCCTGCTTGATGCAAACAATAGCTCAGGAACTTGTAGAGAAAAATAATGTTCCTAAAGAAAATATTATATTTTTAAATTTGGATGCTCGAGAATACAGAAACACGACAAAAGCCGATCAGTTAGATTTATTGATAGAGAAGTTATCCAAAAACATAAACGGCACAAAATATTTATTTATCGACGAAATACAAAATGTAAAAGATTTTGAAGAAGTAATAAATGCTTACAGGGAAGAAGGCGATTATTCTATTTTTATTACGGGTTCAAATTCTTATCTTTTAAGCGGAGAACTTGCCACAAAGCTTACGGGAAGATATATTGAAATAGAGATGTTTCCTCTAAGTTTTGAAGAATATGAAGATATAAAAAAATTTTATGATAAGCCTATAAATTCTAACTTAATACAAGAATTTAACAGTTATATTTTGGAAGGCGGTTTCCCCGGAGCGATACAATATGAAAATCTTGAAGACAAACAAACTTATATAAAAAATATTGTTTCCGAAATTTTTGAAAAAGATATAAAAAGAAGAGTAAAAGTAAAAAATATTTCCGTATTTAATAAAGTAAAAACATATATTATTAATAATTTCGGTTCTTCGACGAGTTTAAACAATATAATTTCCGAACTGAAAAAAGATAATATTATAATAAAAAGAGAAACATTGAATCGTTATTTGCAGATAATTTCCGATGCAAAAATTATTTATAGGTGCGACAGATTTGATATGAAATCAAAAAAATCCCTAACAGGAGAACAGAAATATTATCTTTCGGATTTAAGTTTTTATTTCTCGACAAATATTGATAACAGAATAAATTATGGTCCCGTATTGGAAAATGTTTTATATATTTATGCCAAAACACGAGGATATAACATAAGCATAGGCAAAATAGGAAAGACCGAATGTGATTTTATATTTAGGAAAATGAATAATTATGCATATATTCAGGCGGCTCTTACAATTATGACGAGCAGAGAAACCGAAGACAGAGAATACAGATCTCTTGAAAATATAAAAGATAATTATCCGAAATATGTTGTTACTTTAAATGATTTGTTACAAAACAGAAACGGAATAAAACATATCAATATAGTTGATTTCATGAAATTGGAAAATATATTTTAAAAAATTTTTAAGAAAAAATCATAAAAATGGTAGTTATGGGGGTATTTTTTGCATTTTTGTCAAAAAATACCCCCATAACTGTGGTTTTGGCATATTAATTTAAAAAAGTATTAAATACTAAAGTTTGTCATTTTTTAAGTTCTTTCAATAATTCAATTTCTTTTTTCAGTAAAATAATTTCAGTTTCAAATCTTTTCATTTTTTCTTTTATAAGTTCAAAATCTCTTATATCTACAAAATTTGCAGTATCTATGGAAAAATTTTTATCTTTAACGGAAAAAATATTTTCTATTTCTTTTTCGGCTTTGTTAAAAACTTTTGCCATTTTTAAAATATTGTCTAAAGACGGTTGTTTATCTCCTTTAAACCAAAGTGTAATTGTACTTTCCGCAATTTTAAGCTTATGTGCCAAAAGTTTTTGAGCACCTTTAATTTTTCCGTTGTTAATTTCCTGCAGAAATTTTATTTTCTTTTCATTCATAGTAAAAACCCCTTGACAAAAATAGTTTTATTTGTTATAATTTTATTAAATTCATTAATTTAATGAATTTAATAAAATAAAAATTAATTAAAATAAAAAAGATTTTTGACAAATAACAAAAGGATATCAACGAATAAAAACGTTGATTTGCTCGGAACGGCAAAATCCTTTTTGAAATACTGCCGTCATTTGCGGTGGCGGCAGAAAATTTCGTGTATTCATATAATTACTTAATTGCATATTATAGTTAATTTTTTAATATTTTACAATAAAAAAAGGAGTATTTTTATGAAAAGATTAAAAGGTTTTACATTAGTAGAGTTGGTTATCACAATTGCAGTTGTAATTATTTTGTCGGTAGTATCAGCACCCATTTATCAAGGATATGTTTATAATGCAAAAATTTCGGAAGCTTATGCATTATTAGGAACTATTCTATCTGCTCAAAAAGCATACTATGCTCAGTATGGATATTTTTTTGATAAGAACGATCCTTCTGCGACAGGTTATATGCCTGAATTGGGAATAGATGCAAGAGGTAATAAATATTTTACAAGATTTCGTGCTTGTTCGGGTGAGAATGTTAGTTCTTATTATTTTCATGCAAGTCTATGGAAACCGGCAGATTTGGTAAAAAATCAATATAATCAATTTAGACTTTGGTATAATATAACATCAGGATCAACAGTCGGCGAAATTTAAATATAAAGGATAAAAATTTTTCAGGAATATGACATAGCGGTATTTCTGAGCAGACAGGGTTAAAACATAGCACTAACCCTGTCTTTTTTTATAAAAATTTAAATAATAAATCTAAAATTTTGTTGGCGAAGTTTTCAGAAATATTATATAATTAAACAAATTTAACAAATGGAGGAAGTATGAAAAAATTTTTTTATATTTTTATTGCGTTAATGATATGTTCTTTATCCTGCTATGCAGATAAAAATAATAAGAACGCTAAAATTGTGATTGATAATATGCTGGAAAGAGTAAGTGTAAGACAGTATTCCGATAAAAAGATAGAACAAGAAAAAATAGATACCATTTTAAAAGCTGCAATGTCTGCACCCAGCGGAATGAACAGACAGCCTTGGGAAATTATCGTTGTTAACGATAAAGAAAAACTTGCCGCAATTGCCGACGCAACACCTAATGCAAGATACAGCAAAGATTCTCAGGTAACTATTATCGTCTGCGGAGATACAAAGGTAAGCGATAAATTATGGATGCAGGACTGCTGTGCCGTAACGGAAAACATTTTACTTGCAGCACAGGCTTTGGATTTAGGTGCGGTATGGTGTATGTGCTATCCTAAACAGGAAAATATTTCCGCAGTACAAGAGATTTGCAAACTTCCGAAAAATGTTGTACCGTTAAGTATTATTCCAATCGGTTATCCTGCAGCAAAACAGGAAGCTAAACAGAAATATAATCCTGACAAAATTCATATTAATGAATGGTAAGACAAAATCACTTTGAAAATTTGTGATAAAATATTATGTTCTTGCCAAAAAAGTTTCATATTTAGTTCTCATTATCAATTTAACTGTATAACAATGATATAAATAACGGCAAAAGATAAAGCGAAGAATATAAAATTAACATTAATCGGTAAAAATAAAAGGACAGAGAATTCGCTATGTTAATCCTCTGTCCTGCCGGAATGATGTGTATGTACCAGATATACACATATCCTATTTTATTTTTTATCATCTTTATCAGTTTGAAAGAGAGTGACTCCGCTTGTTATATTATAATTTAAACGAATTCTTGCATATTTATCGATTTGTAGTTCTTCAGGAATATATACACCGGCTGCAAATATAAAGGATTCTTGTCCGACAATTCCCTTGGCATTTACATAAAAATTTGTAAAATATTTATTTCCTCTGGCATCTATTTGTAATGTTTGTTCATAATCTGTCCGGCTGTTTGTTATAGAAGTTCTAAAAAAATTCCCATATTCGGAGTAATATGCTTTCTGTGCTGATAAAATTGTTCCTAACAGTGCATATCCCTCAGACCATTTTGCTTTGTCAACATACCCTCTGTAAATCGGTACGGAAATTACCGACAGAATAATTACAATTGCGATTGTAATAACAAGTTCTACGAGGGTAAAGGCGGCACGGCTAAGAGGTGTTTTATTAACCTTAGATTTCCGATTACGAATTTCGGGAATGACAGACGAACGTTCGTCATTGCGAGCCGACATTGTTTTTAATTGTAGTTCATCGTCGTTGTCACCCCGCTTGTCATACCTGAGATGTTGCGCGTGTGTCTTTGTCGGGCATTTCTCCGTTCCGTCTGTCATTCCGTGCGAACGGTAACGTTCTGACACGGAATCTATGTTACCGTTGTCCTTCCTTTCTTGTTTTTCGTCGTTCAAACTTTTCAGCTCTTCAGCTTCTAAGCTTTTCAGCAAATTTTTACTTCGTAAAAATTTTGAGTTTTTCATAGCATTTCTCCTTTTTAGTTTAGCTGATAAGTTGAGAACGAAAAACTTTGTTTTTCTTAGCTGATAAGTTTTCGGTATTTATTTTTAACAGAAAATTTTGCAAAACAAAATTTTACTTTAAACTTCTCAGCTTATCACTTTCTCGGCTTCTCAGCTATCTTTATCTTTTTGGAAAAATACGAAAGGAGAGAATTTTTATGAGAGCAAAACAAAAGCGGCCGTGTTTGGCAGTGAGAAGCTGACCATACACAGTCGCCTTTTTCGCTCCTTTTGCAGGAGCGAAACATAAAATTATAGAAATAAATCAACATAGCTTTTGATTTATTCTTATAAAACTAAGACAACTGTTTTTGGACTTCTCACAACTTTTGTCTTCACAAAAGCAGTCTGCTTTCGCAGATCCAAAAACATTTAATATTCAGTTATTATAATTATTATACCACAGGGAATAAAAATTGTCAAAGGCATTTTTCATTTCGGACAAAATTTTTCTTTCCGAAATTTTTATTTTATGCTATAATATTAAAATATGAATAAACTTGAGTTTAAAAAATTATTAAATGAAAAAATATTGATTCTTGACGGAGCTACGGGAACTGAACTTCAGAAATATAATTTCCTTGAGGGTGTTTCCACACCGGAAGAATTAAATATTAAATTTCCGGAAAGAATAAAACAAATTTATGCCTCTTATATTGATGCCGGTTCGGATATTATTCTTGCCAATACTTTCGGTGCAAACAAGCTGAAACTTGCACAGTACAACCTTGATACCAAAATAGAAGATATTATTCACGCAGGCGTAGATATTGCCAAACAAGAAGCTTCAAGGACAGGCGCTTTTGTTGCAGGCGATATTTCGTCGCTCGGCGGATACTTGTATCCTTTAGGAAATATTTCCTTTGACACGGCTTACGAAACATTTAAACAGCAGGCGCAAATATTAATAGACTCAAAAGTTGATTTGATTATCATTGAGACTATGACGGAAATTAAAGAACTTAAAGCTGCAGTACTTGCCGTAAAGGATATTTGCGAAGATATTTCCGTTATAACACAGATGACATTTACAAGCGAGGGAGTTTCCGTTACAGGAACGGATGTTTTAAGTTTTATTGCCATGGCGGAAAGTCTCGGTGTTGACGCACTGGGAATGAATTGTTCCGTCGGACCGAAAGATTTACTAAAACTTGCCGAATTTATGTCGAAAAATACAAACCTGCCGATATCTTTCAAACCTAATGCAGGAATGCCTCAATTTATCAACAGGAAAACAGTTTTTCCGGGAACGCCTGAAGAATTTCTGGAATATTCTCTGCAGGCATATAATTACGGTATCAATATGTTGGGCGGCTGCTGCGGAACTACTCCCGAATATATAAAACTGTTGGCAAAAAATTTAAAAAATAAAGCCCCGATAAAAAGAAATTTTGTTAAACATCATCTTTTATCTTCAAGAACACGTGCTATAGATTTGAACTTATTAAAAAAACCTATAAAAATAGGAGAAAGGATTAACCCTACCGGAAGAAAAATTCTTCAGGCGGAACTTTCTCAAAATATTTTCGGGCTTGTAAAGTCCGAAGCAAGAACGCAGGTACAAAACGGTGCGGATATTCTTGACGTTAATATGGGGCTGCCGGGAGCCGATGAATCCGTGCTTATGACAAATGCCGTCAACGAGATACAGGAAATTGTAAACGTGCCTTTGTCTTTAGATTCAAGCTTTGTTGATGCGTTGGAAGCCGCCTGCAGAAACTGTGCAGGCAAACCGCTGATAAATTCAGTTAACGGAGAAACCGAAAAGTTACAGAAAATTCTGCCCATAGCCAAAAAGTACGGCGCAAGTATTATCGGGCTTACGGTTGACGAAAACGGCATACCTAAAACTTGGCAGGAAAGAATGAAAATTGTAGAAAAAATTTTATTCTATGCCTCTAAAATAGGAGTAAAAAGAACCGAAATAATTTTTGATTTTTTAACGCTTTCGGTAAGCTCTTCTCCCGAACAGGTTGCGGAAACTCTGCAGGCAATAAAACAAGCCAAAATGCAGTTGTGGGACTGTAAAACAATTCTCGGCGTTTCAAATATTTCTTTCGGGCTTCCGTCAAGACAGACCATAAATTCCACGTTTCTTAAAATGGCTGTAGATGCAGGGCTGGATATGGCAATATGCAACCCGAATGCGGACTGGACTATTGACGACGAATATGCAAGAAATTTGTTGACCGGCAAAGACGAAAATGCCAAAAAATATATTGAAAAATATTCCGGTGCGGTAAAAAAGCCCGTTGCGGAAAGTAAAACTTTATCATCAAAAGAAAAGTTTTTTAATGCAATAATAAACGGCGATAAAGATTACATTAAACCTTTAATTGAAGAAATATTGAAAGAGGGAACAGACCCTTTAACCATATCGAATGAGCTTATTTTAAAAGCGTTAAATATCGTCGGAGAAAAATTTAATTCCAAAGAATATTTCCTGCCGCAGGTTATAATGTCGGCGGAAGCTTCCCAACTGGCATTTTCTTATATAAAGCCTCTTCTTAAAAAAGAAAAACAGTCTGTCGCAGGCAAAGTTGTTATGGCTACGGTTCAGGGAGATGTTCACGATATAGGGAAAAATATTGTCTGTGCCGTGCTTGAAAGCTTCGGTTTTGAAGTTTTGGATTTAGGTAAAAATGTAGATAAAGAAACTATCGTTGCAAAGGCAAAAGAAATTGATGCCGACATAATAGGGCTTTCGGCATTAATGACCACAACAATGGTGGAAATGGAAAATGTTATAAACTTAAAGAAAGCTTTAAATATAAATGCCAAAATTATGGTGGGCGGTGCGCCCGTAACTAAGAATTTCGCTGACAGCATTGGTGCCGACGGCTATGCAAAAGATGCTATTGACGCTGCCAAACTGGCAAAAGAATTGATTGAAAACTAATGAAAAATCTTCTTGATTTGAAATTTGTTTTTATGTTATAATAACAGGAAAGAGCAGTTTATTTATAAAAACTTAATATTGAATGTTTTTGGATGTTCTGCGAGAGGCAGAACCACTTTTGTGAAAGCAAAGGTAGAAGGCACTCCAAAAACAGTCGTTTGACGATATGTAAGAATAAATCAGAAGCTATGTTGATTTATTTTTATACTATTATCTTTCCCTCTTTATAGAGGGAAAGTCAGCGGCTGGCTGTAGCGGTGCCTTCTGTTACAACCGGCCGCTTTTGTTTTGCTATTCATAAAAATGTTTCTCCTTTCGTGAAAACCAAAGAAATAAAGACAGCTGAGAAGCTGAGAAGTTTAAGGTAAAATTTTGTTTTGCAAAATTTTCTGTTAAAAATAAATACCGAAAACTTATCAGCCTATCAGCTAAAAATAACAAAAGGAGAAATGCTATGAAAAACTCAAAATTTTTACGAAGTAAAAATTTGCTGAAAAGCTTAGAAGCTGAAGAGCTGAAAA